>JACSRL010000258.1 GCA_014879765.1 Anaerolinea sp.
GAAAAGCCCTGACTGACCCGCTACTCAACCCGCAGGCCGTATCGAGACCCGTTTTGCGTAAGTCCTGATATCCAACACAAGACCACGCGCGCCCGGCGTCGGGCACGCGTCAGGAGTATCCGTCATGACACAAGGCAAACGTTCACGGCTCAAATGGCTGGCGTTGCTGGCGCCGGTGTTGCTGGTGACCGCGGTCAGTCTGATCTCGCTGCTGACCGTCGTGGTCAACGCGGCCGTGGCCAGCCAGCCGGGAAGCTGGCTGTACAGCTTCCAGCAGCCGGCCTTGCAGCTCCAGCAGCAGTTGGAACAGCGAGAGGTTGGCGGGCCGGCCGCGGCCGGGCCGGCTCGCGCCGCCAGCCAGCCGGGTGGGGTCAGTCTGCGTCTGGAGCCGCCCGCGTCGCCCGCCGCGCCGACGATGACGGCCACCGCCACGGCCGCGCCCAGCGCGACGCCGACCGTCACCGCCGCGGCCAGCAAGACGCCGACGGCCGCCGCGCCCACCTCAGCGCCTGTCACGCCCGCCGTCGCCCTCACCGCGCCGGCCGCTTCCCCGGCCACCGCGACCGCCGTCCCCTCGCCCGTCCCGCCACCCGTCGACGACGATGACGGCGATGACCAGGGCAGCGGCGGGAGCGGCGGAGATGATGACGGGGAGAGCGACGACGATGACGGCGGGGATGACGACGGGGAGAGCGACGACGATGACGGCGGGGATGATGACGGGGAGAGCGACGACGATGACGGCGACGATGACGACAACGACGACGATGAGTGACGGCTGCGCTTCAGGGCGAAGCCGTTGCGCTGGTGGGCCGGCGAATCGAGCCATGAAGGCAGCGAGCGTCCCCCTGCCAGCGAGCCAGAGAGTTCATGGGGCGACTCATCAAATTGCTGGCGCGGAGCAGGCCTTTTTCATGGGCGGTGATCCAGAGCCGCCAGCAGCGCGGCCAGGCTGACGCCGGCCAGGCTGTCCAGCCTCAGGTGGGCGTGGCCAACTCGTTGCGGCGGCCCCAGGCCCACCGTCCACATGCCGGCGGCCAGCGCGGCATCGATGCCCGCGGCCGCATCTTCCAGGACCAGGCAGACGGCCGGCGCTGTCTGCACCTCAGCGGCCGCGCGCAGCAGAAGATCGGGCGCGGGCTTGCTGGGCAGGCCGCTGTTGCTGTCCACCACCGCGTCGAACGCGCCATAGACGCCGGTGCGCTGCAAGACCGCGACTGCGTTGCGACTGGCCGAAGCGACGGCCAGCTTCAAGCCGGCCGCCCTGGCCTCGGCGATCAACTCCAACACGCCAGGCAGCAGCGCGCCGGCATCCATCTGCTCCAGCAAGGCCAGGTAGAAGTAGTTCTTGCGCGCCAGCAGCTCGGCCATGGTCGGCTCGTCCACGGCGCGATCATTCGCGGCCAGGATGATCTCCAGCGAGGCGCGGCGGGCCAGGCTGCGCAGCCGTTCGTTCAGCTCCCAGGTAAACGCCCACCCTTCCTCGGCCGCCAGTTGCTGCCAGGATTGAAAATGGTAGCTGGCCGTGTCAGCGATGACGCCGTCCAGGTCGAAGATCAGCGCGTGGAGCTTCATGGGATCTGCTCAGAACTTCACTGCTTGGGTCAGGCTGAGACGCCGCAGGGCGGCATGGGGCGTCAGAGTTGCCAACTTTGCCGCAAAGTTGGCAACTCTCACCCCGCGCCCGCTCAGCCTGAGGCGCCGCGGTAGAGCGAAAAGGGCCGGCCGCTGCGTCGGGCCTCCAGCCCGGCCTGCAACAGCTCCGCGCCGCCGGCCGCCCAGTCCAGCTCTTTTACCTGGGCCAGGGGAACCCAGATCAGCTCCCCCTCGTCGCTGGCGCGCACCTGGCGGCTGGGGGCCAGCCCGGTGAACACGAAGAGCATCACGCCGGGCAGCGCGCCGTCGGGCAGCGCCTCGCTCTGGCCCAGCCCGCCCTCGACGTGGACGACGCCGGCCAGCCGCAGATCATCGACGGCCAGGCCTGTCTCCTCGAGGATCTCGCGCGCGGCCGAGGCGGCCACATCCTCATCAGCCTCCACATGGCCGCCGATGCCGTTGATCTTGCCGGGGAAAATGCGCTTGTGGCGGCCGCGCCGGATCAGCAGCACGTCGTCGCCGTGTAGGAGGTAGCAGAGGGTGCGGGGAACAGTCAGATGACGCATGATTAGCTTTCACCAAGGGGCAAGCGCGCGGGATCCACGCGCGGCGCAGCCGGTCGACATTCTGCGCCCGGGCCTCGATCGCCTTGGCGCTCAGGAAAGAAGATGCGCCGCTGGCCGCATGGGCCAACAGCGCGGCGCGCTGGGCTATTGTAGCCCGACCAGGCCAAGTGGACAAGTCAGATGGAGAGGAACACACAACGGCAACTAGACGCCACAGCCGATCTTGGGTACAATACCGGCGTCGATCACCCAACGCCATCGCCCTGGCCGGGGCAATGGCATCCACAGCAGAGAGGGTTTCCCATTGGGAGCGAGATGATGAGCAGTGTGACCTTTCCAAGCATCCCCATCAGTCGCCAGAACGCTCCAGGCGCCCTGGCCAAGTTCGACGCCGCCTACGGCGCCGGCACTAACGCCTATGACGGCTGGATGGACAATGGCTCTCACTGATTATCACGCCAAATACTTCGCCCACGAACTGACCAAACGCTGCTCCTCGGACAGCATGGAGAAGCTGGCGGGCGCGTTCGTCGATGCACAGGTGGATCTGAACCCGCATCAGGTCGAGGCGGCCCTCTTTGCGTTCAAATCGCCGTTGTCGAAAGGCGCGCTGCTGGCGGACGAGGTTGGCCTTGGGAAAACCATCGAGGCGGGGTTGGTGATTGCTCAGAAATGGGCCGAACGCAAGCGACGCATTTTGGTCATCACGCCCGCCAGCCTGCGCAAACAGTGGCATCAGGAACTGCAGGAGAAGTTCTTCCTGCCATGCACGATTCTGGAGACTCGCTCCTACAACGAAGCCATGCGGCGGGGGAACTACCGTCCGTTTGAGCCCAGGGACACGGTTGTCATTTGCTCCTATCAGTTTGCCCGAAACAAAGCGGCTGATGTGAGGGCGACACGCTGGGATCTGGTGACCATCGACGAGGCGCATCACCTGCGCAATGTCTACAAGCCCTCCAACGTCATCGCCAACACGCTGAAACAGGCTCTGGAGGAATCGCCGAAACTGTTGCTGACGGCCACACCACTACAGAACTCCCTGCTGGAGCTGTTTGGCCTCGTCAGCTTCATCGACGAGCATGCGTTCGGCGATCTCCAGAGCTTCCGTGAGCAATTCGCTTATCTCAACGACCGGGCGGTCTTCGAGACTCTCAAGGCCCGGCTTAAGCCCATCTGCCAACGGACTTTGCGCCGCCAGGTGACAGCCTACGTCTCCTACACGCGCCGCCATCCGCTCGTGCAGCCTTTTTCTCCTGAGGAGAGCGAGGATCGGCTGTACACACTGGTGTCGGACTATCTGCGTCGAGAGAACCTGCACGCGTTGCCCAGCAGCCAACGGTCGTTGATGACTCTGGTCTTGCGCAAGCTGCTGGCGTCCTCCTCGTTCGCCATCGCCGGCGCGCTGGAAACCATCAGCCGGCGCTTGCAGGCTCGCTTGCGCACACAGGAGCCGGGCCTGGCGCTGGAGGAGGAGTTGGATGAGGACTACGAGGCGTTGGACGAGACCGCCGAGGAATGGCCGGACGACTCGGCTGGCACTGAGTCCCTGTCCGCGGCCGACCGGGCGGCCATAGAACGAGAGATTGCAGACCTTGAGCAGTTTCGCCAACTGGCCGTGTCGATCACCCGCAATGCGAAGGGCGAAGCGCTGCTCATTGCGCTCGAGCGCGCTTTTGCCGAAGCGCAACGGCTGGGAGCGCAGCGCAAAGCCATCATCTTTACCGAATCGCGCCGCACCCAGGATTACCTGCTGCGCTTGCTGGCTGATAGCCCCTATGCCGAGAACATCGTGCTGTTCAATGGATCGAACAACGATGATCGCTCGCGTCAGATCTACGCCGCATGGCTGCAACGGCATCGCGGCACCGACCGTGTGACCGGCTCACGCACGGCCGACATGCGCTCCGCCCTGGTAGACTATTTTCGCGAGCAAGGCCAAATCATGATCGCGACAGAGGCCGGCGCTGAGGGGATCAATCTTCAGTTCTGCGCGCTGGTGGTGAACTACGATCTGCCCTGGAATCCGCAGCGCATCGAACAACGCATCGGGCGCTGCCACCGCTACGGTCAGAAGCACGATGTGGTGGTCGTCAATTTCCTGAACCAGCGCAACGCGGCGGATCAACGCGTTTTCCAGCTTCTGTCTGAGAAGTTCTATCTGTTCGAGGGTGTGTTCGGCGCCAGCGACGAGGTGTTGGGCGCCATCGAGTCTGGTGTGGATTTCGAGCGGCGCATCGCCGAGATCTATCAACGCTGCCGCACCACGGAGGAGATCGACGCCTCGTTCGACCAACTGCAACGCGATCTGAGCGGCCAGGTGGACGCGGCCATGACGCGCACGCGTCAGCAACTGCTGGAGAATTTCGACGAAGAGGTGCAGGAGAAGCTGCGCGTCAGCATGAATAGCAGTCGGGAGTACCTCAACCAGTACGAACGGCTGTTGATGCAACTGACCGAGTACGAGCTCGGCTCTCATGCACAGTTTTTTGACGGCGCATCGGCTTTCCGGCTCACGGCGCATCCTTGTTCAGCCGAAGGCGACGGCATTCCGCTGGGCCTGTACGAACTGCCGCGCCGCTCGGGCGAAGCCTATCTCTATCGCCTGGGCCACCCACTGGCCGAATGGGTGGTGCGGCGGGCCAAATCTCGTGAGCTGCCGGCGGCCGAGATCGTCTTCGATTACACGGGGCATCCGTCGCCGATCGCCGCGGTTGCGCCCCTGGTCGGGCAGACAGGCCAACTGTTGCTGTGCCAAATGACGGTGGAGGCGCTGGATCAGGCCGAGGATCACTTGCTGTTTGCCGCCATGACGGAGAGCGGTCAACTGCTCGAAGAGGACGCCGCGCGGCGCCTTTTTTCGCTGCGCGCGGCTTCGGTCAAGGAACTGCCCCCTGGCCAGCCGCATCCGGCTCTCCAGAAGCTGGCAACGCAGCGACAGGAGGCGATTCGCCAGCGCATCTCGGCCCGCAACGCGGCCTTCTTTGAGGAGGAAGCGGCCAAACTCGATAGCTGGGCTGACGACCTCAAAGTGGCGCTGGAGCGGGAGATCAAGGAAATGGACCGGCAGATCAAGGAGGCGCGGCGGGCCGCGTCGGCTGCCTTGGCTCTGGAAGAGAAGCTGGCTGGGCAGAAGCAGATCAGAGCGTTGGAAGGGCAGCGCAACCACAAACGGCGGGCGCTCTTCGATGCGCAGGATGACATCGACCGGCAGCGCGAGGTGTTGATTGCCCAGATTGAGGACAAACTGAGCCAGGTCGCCCAGTTGACGACCCTTTTCTTCATCAAGTGGAGGTTAGAATGAGCACAACTCCTACAGACCATTATGATTCTCGTGGTTCTCTTTGGCATCGTTGGGATCTCCATTTTCACACGCCCGCCTCATTCGACTATGAGGACAAGAGCGTTACCAACCAGCAGATCGTTGATCGGCTCATCCAAGAGGATGTCCGCGTAGTCGCTATCACCGATCACCACAAAATGGATGTGGAGCGTATTCGGGCCCTTCAACAGCTTGGTGGAGACCGTCTAACTGTGCTACCTGGGATTGAGTTGCGTGATGATCACGGCGGCGAACCAGTTCACTACATTTGCATCTTTAGCGAAGATAGCGATCTGGATCATGTTTGGACTACGATGCAAGGTGGTTTGGGTCTCACCGAAAAATCAATCTCTGACAAGGGCGGCGACGACAAGGTTTACGTACCAATTGAGCAGGGAGCAAATACAGCTAGGACGCTTGGTGGAGTGATATCTATCCATGCTGGTGAAAAGTCCAACTCAATTGAGAAGATCAAGAACAGAGAACAGTTTCAACAGCGCATTAAGTTGGATATTTCTCGAGAATGGGTGGATCTAATGGAAATTGGCCAGATCAAGGACATCGATATTCACCGGACCAAGATATTCCCGGCTACAGGACTCACTAGGCCGCTCATCATCTGTTCCGACTGCCACAACATTAAAGATTACTCAGTCAAAGCCCCGCTCTGGTTTCGTGCGGACCCAACATTTCGAGGCCTGCTAATGGTCTTGGGCGAGCCGAATGACCGAGTGCATATTGGTGATCAACCGGGATCTGTGATTCATGCTGAACAGAACCCAACCAAATATGTGCGTGCCATTTCTTTTAGTAAAAGGGAAGCAGTATCAACGGCAGATCGATGGTTCAGCGGGGAGATTCTGTTCAACCCTGGTCTCGTTGCGATTATCGGTAACAAGGGTAGCGGCAAGAGCGCGCTGGCTGATACATTGGGTCTGTTAGGCGCCACCAAGAATCATGATTCTTTCTCATTCCTTTGCCGTGAACGATTTCGGCATCCAACTGGTGGTCGAGCGGATCAATTCGAGGCGACATTGACATGGAATTCAGGTGAGACTATCACCCGTTGCCTTGCCGAAAACGTGCAGGTTGAGGAAGTAGAGCGCATCAAATACTTGCCACAACATTTCGTAGATAAAGTCTGTAATGAAATAACAGGCATTGATGAACAGGGCTTCGAGCAGGAGCTCGAAGCGGTAATCTTCTCACACGTGCCAGAACATCAGCGACTTGGACAAACGACTCTTCGGGAACTTGTTCGCTTCCAGACTAATGAGAAGCAGAAACGTATCGATTCTCTTCTCAGGCAGTTACGGGATGTTAGCCGAGAGCGAACGATGTGTGAAAGCCAAGCTGATCCCAACGCGAAACGAGAGCTTAGCCAGAAGATCAAGCGTCGAGAGGATGAATTGGCTGCCCATGACACACTCAGACCTGCTGCGGTATCCAATCCCTCTGAGAGTACTGAAGTCTCCGTTTCCCAACAAGCCCTACTGGAAAAGCTTTACAGCCTCGAACAAACGCGGACCGAGCTTGAGCGTGAAATCGAAGTTGGGAAAAGCGCACTGCGCGCTGCAGAGCGCCGGCGCGCAGTGGCTAAACGGCTGGTCGAAAAACTTCACAACTTCCAGAAAGAATTCGATGCCTTCGTAGGATCATTGGAGGAAGACGCCACTGAGGTTGGTCTTTCCGTGCAGGACTTGGTCACCTTCAACATCCGCGACGATGATGTCGTAGCAGTGCGAGAGGAAGCCGCTGCAAGTATCTCTGCGCTAAGTCAGCAGCTGGATGGCATTTCCCCTCCTGGCCTTCGGGAACGACTGAAGGACTCTGAAGCACAGATTGCCGAGTTGCATTTGAAGCTCGATGCGCCGAATCGCGCGTATCAGGTTTATCTTAGGGAGCTCGCTGACTGGGAAGAACGACGTGGTATGATTGAGGGAGATGAACTTGCTCCAGAATCCCTTGAGGGCCTCAAGGCTGCATTGATTGCGTTTGACCAATTGCCAGCAAGGATCAGTCAACTGAAGGCTGAACAAACCCGACTTGCTCTGGAGATTCACGCGGAGAAGCTCGCGCAGGCTGAGGTATATCGGACTCATTACAGCGCCGTGCAGCAGTTCATTGATTCCCATGAACTCGCAAAACACAATTTGGGACTGCAGTTTCGAGTGGAACTTGTCAACGAAGGCTTCAGTGAACGTCTTCTGGACATGCTCGCGCTTAACCGGCGCGGCAGTTTTATGGGAATTGATGAAGGTCGTGCTCTGGCAGAGAAGTTTGCTGAGGAGACTCAGTGGGAAGACATAGAATCAGTTCGAGCTTTTATCGAGCGAGTAGATACTGCTCTTCACATGGATCAACGTGCTTCTACCACTCCTGGGCCGACTCAGCTTCGGGATCAGCTTATCAAGGGAAAAAAACCGGAGGACATCTTCGAGCTTGTGTATGGCTTAGAGTTCATACGTCCCAGGTATGTTTTGATGTGGGAAGGTAAGGATATTTCAATGCTCTCACCTGGCGAGCGTGGAACACTGCTTCTGGTTTTCTATCTTCTGATAGACCGAGGGGATGTGCCGCTGATCATAGATCAGCCGGAAGGCAATCTCGACAACCTCACAGTGGCCAAAGTGTTGGTGGATTCTATCAAGAGCGCGCGGAAGCGAAGACAGGTTTTTATCGTGACACACAGCCCAAACCTGGCCGTAGTCTGTGATGCAGATCAAGTCATTCACGCTAGCATGGACAAAGTCAAAGGGAATGCCATTACGTACGTTTCAGGCTCATTGGAAAATCCATCAATGATCGGATACGTCACTGATGTATTGGAAGGCACTCGTTGGGCTTTCAATGTGCGTGATGCCAAATACCAAATTGGTGAGTGACCATGACCCAACGCCACCAAAACTTCGAACTCACCGGGATCGGCAAAGAACACCGGCCCAAGCTGGAGCCGCGCATCCTGCTGAAGGACCCAGAGCGGTCCGACCACGTTGCCCACCGCGTGTCCGACCAGGACATCTCCGACAACCAGCCGATCTTCGGCAGCAAACCGTTGTCACCGAAGGGCGCCGATAGAATGTGAAGCCAGCAGAACGTACGAGGTTGTCACCATGG
>JACSRL010000709.1 GCA_014879765.1 Anaerolinea sp.
GTGGAAAATCCGTGGAGTTCGCATCCTCAGATGCGAGCATCCGTGGAAAATCCGTGGAAAATCCGTGGAGTTCGCATCCTCAGATGCGAGCATCTGTGGAAAATCCGTGGAAAATCCGTGGAAAATCCGTGGAGTTCGCATCCTCAGATGCGAACGGCGGTGGAATATCCGTGGAAAATCCGTGGAATATCCGTGGAGTTCGCATCCTCAGATGCGAACGGCGGTGGAGCAGGTCACAAACCTGCCGGCAGTCGCGATGTTCATAGCGCGGCCGGCCCACGATCGCATAGCATAGCAGCCTTCGATGAGAGCAAGATGAACAAACGGCAGCCTGCGCTGCCGGATTGCTTACAGTTTGTTCATCTTGTGCAGACTTCTGAAGTCTCCATGCCTGGCCAACGGGTCGGAGGGGCTAGTATACGCGCAGGCGGTTGATCTGGCAAAACCGCGCTCCCGGCGTTAATCGATGCGAAAGAGCATGGTGGTGCGCCCCGGATGCTGATAGCTCTGCACGCGCGTCAGCCGCGGCAGCGGCGTCCGGTTGTCCAGGTCCAGCAGCGGCGCCAGGTAGGGCCGCACCTCCCCGATCTCCCATTCATCCACCACCAGATAGCGCGCGCCGCGCGCATCGGCGTAGGCCAGCGTCTCTTCCCAGGTCGCGCGCGGAAAGGCGATCAGCGATCGGCCGGCGTAAAGCGCAGTCTCGGCGTTGCGGGTCATGATCACCGCGTCGGCCGGGGTGTTTTCGGCCAGCCAGCGCGCCGCCTCCAGCCGATAGAAGGGCAGACGTGGGATCTCCCGCCGCGCGGTCTGCGCGCCGCTCCACACCATGGCCGCCACCGCCAGCGCCGCCGGCAGCACGGCCGCCGCGCGGCTCAGGCCGCCGCGCCAGCCCGCGCCCGATCCGCCCAGGGCCGCGTCCACCGTCCCGCTGGCCCAGCGCGTCAGTTGCGCCAGCCCGGCCCCGGCCCACACCAGGCTGATGGCCAGATAGACCACCATGAAGCGGGGCTCGATGAAGACCATCCACAGGCTGGCCAGCGGCGTCACGGCCAGCAACAGCAGCGCCTGGCCCCGCAGCCGCGCCCGCGTCCACGGCGCGCCGGCCAACCCCAACAGCACCAGCAGCGCCAGCCACGGCTGGAACAGCTCCCGGCCAAAGAGCACAGCCACGCTGTCGCGCAGGTTGCGGCGCACCAGCGTGGCGAAGCGCTGCGGATCGGCCGCGATCCAGCCGCTGATGCTGCGATCCAGCGCTTCCGGCGACAGCCACAGCGTCTCCCGGCCGCTGCCGTCCAGCGTCGCGGTCGCCTGGTCGTGCAGCGCCTGGCTGCGGTTGACGAAGGCCCAGGAGATGTCCATGCTGGTGCCGGCCTTGCCGCTGAGCACCCAGCGGCCGGTGGCCCGGTGCAGGTGGAGCAGATAGGGCAGCGCGGTCAGCGCCAGCGTGGCCAGAGCGATCCCGGCCGCGCCGGCCAGGCGGCCCAGACCGCGCAGCCGTGGCGGCCCGCCAAACAGCCAGACCAACCCCAGATAGACCAGCATCACCGCCAGAAAGAGCAGCGACTCCGGCCGGGTCAGATAGCCCAGGCCAAAGGCCAGCCCCATCAGCGCGGCCCAGCCCCACGGCCGGGACCCGCGGCTCAGCGCCAGTCCGCAGCGATAGGTGACGTAGAGGCCGCTCAGGATAAAGAGCAGATAGGGCGGCTCGGTCATGGAGCCCCAGTAGAGCGGGCTGACGGCCAACGCCGGGTAGAACGCGGCCAGCAGCGCGGCCAGCAGGCCAGTCCGCCGGTCGTAGATGGCCCGCCCCAGCGCGTAGAGGGGCAGGACAACCAGCCCGCCCAGCAGCAGGTGCGCCGGGATGGCGGCCGCGCTGGCCAGCGGCAATTTCAGCGCCAGGCCGCCGGCGGCCAGCAGGCTGATCATGGGCGGCTGATGCACGTCCCATGCGCCCAACAGCTCGCTGTAGCCGCGGCCGGCCAGCAGGTTGCCCGCGATGGTCAGATAGGAGGCCTCGTCCCAGCGCGCCATGCGCGGCAGGCTGATGAACGCGCCGCGCATGGCCAGGCCGGCCAGCACGATGGCCAGCAAAGCCCAGTCGATGCGCCGCGGCGGCCGGCCGGCGGGCGCGGCTGCCTGTCCGGTCATGGCAGAATCTCGTAGAGCACCACCGGATCCTCCCCCGCCACGGTGGCCAGATGGCGCAGCTCTGGCGGGGCCTGGCCGGGGTCCAGCAGGAAGCTGAGCTGCGGGCGCAGGTGCGCCTCCCAGCCGTCCAGCGCCAGATAGCGCGCGCCATGTTGGCGGGCATAGGCCAGCACCGCGGGCCACTCCTCGGCCGGCGTCGCGGCCCAGCGCGTGCCGGCGTGGAAGGCGATGGCCGGATAGCGGCTCATCACCACCGCATCGGCCGGCGCGCCCAGCTCGTGCAGCGCGGCGGCCGCGGCCAGGTGGCCCGGCTGGAAGGAATGGGTGCGCTGCATGGTGCGCCAGAGCTGCGGCCCCAGCGCCAGCAGCAGCGCGGCCAGCAACAGCGCCGGCGCGGCCAGCAGCGCCCGCTGCACCGCCGGGGTCAGCGGCCGGCGGCGCAGCGCCTGCCCGGTGCCGGCCAGCCACAGCCCCAGCATCCACGCGCCCGCGCCGATCCAGACCATGGCCGGCAGCAACATGCCGGCCAGATAGCGCGTCTCCACGAAAAAGGGGATATAGCTGGCGGGCGCGGCCAGGGAGGCCAGCAGCGCCAGCTCGCCGCGCAGCCGCCGCGGCGGCCAGGGCTGGGCAAAAAGGCCCAAAAAGGCCAGGCTGGCCAGCGCCCAGGGGACCAGCTTGATGCTGAACAGCAGGCCGGCCGTGTCCTTTAGGCCGCTGCGCAGGCGGCGCAGCAGGCCCAGCGGATCGCCCAGCAGCGTCTGGGCCAGCGGCTGCGCCTCGCTGCTGGGGGCGAAGAGGTAAACCTCGCCGCTGGCCTGATCCAGCGCCCAGGTGGCGCGGTCGAACTCGGCCGGGTCCTTTTCAGCCAGGCCGGTCATGCTGGTGTAGGCCATGCCGGCCGCGCCGGTCAGGCTCCAGCGGCCGGTGACGTTGTGGGTGTAGACCAGATAGGGCGCGGCCAGCAGCAGGAAAAGCCCTGCGGCCAGCGCCAGGCGGCCCAGCAGCGCCCGTGGGGCATCGCGGCGCAGCAGGCGGCCCACCAGCAGCAGCCCCAGCGCAACCGCGGCAAAGACCAGCGCCTCGGTGCGGGTCAGGTAGGCCAGCCCCAGCGCGCCGCCCAACAGCGCATAGTCAGCCGTCCGTCCCCGCTCCAGCGCCAGGTAGAGGGCATAGATGGCCACGCCCACCCACAGCAGGTAGAGCGGCTCGGTCATGGTGCCCCAGGCCAGCACGCCGCCGGCCAGCGCCGGATAAAACGCGACCACCAGCCCGGTGAACCAGCCGGCGGCCGGGCTGTAGATGGCGCGCGCCAGCAGGAAGAGGGGCAAGACCAGCAGCGCGCCGGCCGCCACGTGCAGCAGGTTGCTGGCGTTGAGCAGCCCCCCGGCCAGCGGCGCCAGGGCTGCCGCGGCCACGGCAAAGAGGGGGGGAAAATGCGCGCCCGAGTAGCCGAAGGCGTTGTAGCCGTCGCCGGCCAGCAGGCTCTGCCCCATCCACAGGTAGAACGGCTCGTCCCCCCAGACGACGCGCGGCAGGGTGGTGTAGCTCCAGCGCAGCGCGGCGGCCAGGCCGATCAGCGCGGCCAGCGCCAGCCAGTCGCGGCGCTGCATGGGGGGCGCGTCGCCGTTCATGGCAGCGCCTCAAAGCGAAATTCGGCCACCTGCTGCGCGCCCATGCCGGGGATGGGCAGCGCGCGCTGCAAGTGGACCCCCGGCAGCCGCGCCAGCTCGGCCACCTCGCCGGCGTTGATGGCCAGCAGCAGGCGGCCATCGGGCCTGAGCTGCCGCCGCGCCTGGGCGACGATGTGGGCCAGAAAGGCCGACCGGTTGCCCTCCAGCCGCGCGCCGGCCAGGTTCATCAGCCACTGGCTCAGCCGCGGGCTGCGGCGCAGGGTGCTGGTGACCAGCCGGCTCAGCTCGGTCTCGCCGGGGCGCATGGGCGGGTTGCAGGCGATCACGTCGAAGTCCCCTGGCGTCTGGTCGAACAGATTGCTGGCGTAGACGGCCAGGGCAAGGTGGTTGCGCTGGGCGTTGGCGCGCGTCAACTGCAAGGCGCGCGGGCTGATGTCCACCGCGTCCACCTGCCAGCCGCGCTGGGCCAGGTAGAGGCCCACATAGCCCGCGCCCGCGCCCAGGTCCAGGGCGCGGCCAGGCGCGGCTGCGCCGTCGTGCGCGCTGGCGGCCAGCAGGCGGGTGTCGCTGCGCACGCTGCACACGCCCACGCTGTCCATGATGATCAACTCAGGCAGGGTCTCGGGGTTCGTCGGATGGGAGGGCATGGGGAGGTTCATGGGCCGGCGGCCGCGGGGTCTCCTGGCCGGCGATCTGGCCTTGCAGCCGCTGGATCTCGTGGCGCAGCAGGCCGATCTCCTGGATCAGGGTCTTGATCTGTTCGCTGTTGCGCGAGATGCTGATGGAAAGCAGGAAGATGATCAGCAGCAGGCCGATGATGGCCAGCATCAGCAGCAGGGAGGGGGCATAGGGAAAGCCCAGCCGCAGCGCCCACTGATCCAGGTGATCGGCGATGAAGGGGGAGATGGTCAGGCCCGCCCCCACCAGCAGCCAGAGCAGGGCATAGCTCTCGCGCAGGCGTTTGGTGCGTGCCATGTTGATGGCGATGGCCAGCACTCCCAGCCCCAGCAGCAGCAGGTAAAGGCGGGCTTGCAGGCTCATGAGCGCGCCACCTTGGCCTGGCGGAAATGGGTTTTCTCGCGCAGCAGCACCATGGCGATGGCCAGCCACATCTTGCCGATATAGTAGAAGGGCTTCCAGCCGCTGTGCATGGAGACGCCGCTCAACCGCTGGCGGATGGTCACCGGCGCCTCGCGGGTGCGGAAGCCGGCGTAGTGCAGCACCAGCAGCGTGTCCGCGTCAGGATAGTCCACCGGGTAGTTGTCATAGGCAAAGAAGCGCAGCACCTCGCGGTTGAGCGCCTGGAAGCCGGAGGTCGGATCGGTCACTTGCTGGCCGGTGATGGTGGAGACGACCCAGGCGAAGACCTTCATGCCGGTGCGTTTGGCCCAGGGGATGGAATAGTCGGCGCGGCCGCGGAAGCGGGAGCCGATGGCCACGTCGGCCTGGCCGGCCGCCACCACCTGCGCCAGATCGACGATGTTGGCCGGATCGTGTTGGCCGTCAGCGTCCACCACCACGGCCAGGTCATAGTCGTGGCGCACCGCGAAGCGAAAGCCGGTCTGCACCGCGCCGCCGTAGCCCAGGTTGACCGGCAGCGAGATGACCAGCGCGCCCAGGCCGCGCGCGACGGCCGAGGTGTCGTCGCTGCTGCCGTCGTCCACCACCACCAGGTCGAAGCCGGGCGCCTGGTTGCGGATTTCAGGGATGACCCGCGGCAGGTTGCCCGCTTCGTTGAAGGCTGGAATGATGATCAGGCGCCGCAGCGCGTCAAGGGTGGTCATAGGGCTGCCGATTCCACGGCCTGGCCGGAGTTTTGCCTCTGCACGATGAAGTCGCGCGTGGGCAGCAGGCGATAGCGGGCCGCCAGCGTGCTGAGGATGTGCCGGTACAGCGGCTCTTTTTGCTGCCAGCTCTCTTGCAGAAAGCGGTAGGAGTCCAGGGCGGGATCGGCGACCCGGTCCAGCACGTCGGCGCCGTGCAACAGGTAGTTCATGGGCGTCCCGCGCAGCCGCGCCAGGCCGCTGCCCAGGTCGAACAGCGGGCGTCCGGCGGTCAGGACGAAGGTGCTGTGCATGGGCAGACGCAGCAGGGGCACGGTGGTCACCGGCGCCTCCCACAGCCCCGCGTCCGGCCCGGCCGCGCCGCCGCGCCGCGGCCGCTCTGGCCGGCCCGGGTCTGGCTGGTAGGGGCGCAGCGGCGCCAGGCCGTGGCGGGCGCGGCCGAAATGGGTGGGATCGACCTGCTTGCCGTTCAGCCAGCGGGGCAGTTGCCGCAGCAGCGGCGCCAAGGGGGTCGGCAGGATCGACGAATCGTACAGGTAGCCCAGCCCGGCCAGAATCTCCAGTTGGCGGGGGTGAAAGCTGTAGCCGGGCGACTTGAACCCCACCGGCGCCCGCCCCGCGGCCGCCGCGATCAGCTCGTGGCTGCGCACGATCTCGGCGCACTGCTGGTCCGGGCTCAGGCGGGCAAAGCCCATGGGGTGGGAGTGGGTGTGGTTGGCGATCTCGTGGCCGCGGCGCACCATCTCGGCGATGGCGTCGTTGTGGGCTGGCAGATCGCGGCCGCAGACGAAAAAGCTGGCCCGAATGCCATACTCGTCGAAGAGATCCAGCAGGCGCGGGATGCCTTGGGCATAGACCAGGTTGGGCGCGTCCTGGGGGACGGGCAGGAAGAGGCTTTCGTAATAGACCCACAGCTCATCCACGTCCACCTGAACCGTGCCCAGCGGCTTTTGGGGCGGGCCGGCCATGCGCATCAGCCCCCCTTCGATGCCGCGGAGTTCGCATCCCCAGATGCGAACGGGCTTCCCGCGTGGGCCGGCTTGCGCAGCGCCAGCAGCACATCGCCGTTGTTGCTCATCAGCACCGTCAGCCGCCAACGCAGCGGCATGGGGCGGCGGGTGTATTGACTGGTCTCCCAGTGGGCGCGCGGCAGGCGGTCTGCGGCCAGCGCCTCCAACTGGCCGCGGGTCAGGTAGGCGATGACGGTGTTGGGCGTGATCTCGAAGCTCTCGATGCGCAGCTTCAGCCGCGAGGCCAGCCGCGACAGGTAGTAGATCAGCGCGCCGGCCCAGGCGCGTTGGTTGACCTGCTCCTGGATCAGGATCAGGCCGCCGGGCCTGGTCACGCGCAGCAGCTCACCGAACACATAGCCCTGGTTCTGCCGGGCCTGGCGCAGATTGTGGCCGATCAAGTGATGCAGCACGTTGCGGGCCATGACGATGTCGAAGGTATCGTCGGCCAGGCCAGGCTGCAAGATGGAGGTCTGCACGAAGCGGATGGAGTCGGCGATCTGGCGCAGGCCATACTGGCCCACCAGCTCGGCGTTCACCAGCAGCGGCTGGCCGCCCAGCTCCTCTTCGATCATCTGCAAGACGATGCCGCCTCCTCCGCCGAACTCGCAGATTTTGAGCGGGGTGCGGCCGGCCGCGAAGTCTGGATGCTCCTTCAGCCATTGGAAGAGAAAAGGAGTGACCAGGAAGGGCACCACGCTGGACTCAGGGCCCGCCAGGTCGGTGTAGAGGTCGATCTGATCCTCGAATTGTCGGATAACTTTGTCTTGTTGTTGCATAGTTGTGGGGTTGCTGGATGGCAGCAATCGGGCGAATTATACGCGTGGGCCGAACAAACGCCAAAGCATCGCCCGCGGTTGCACGTCGCTTGGCTTGTGGTGTGCTTGTGGGTATAATGCAGCCGCGCCGCTCTGGCGTCATCTTCTCTTTTTTGGAGCGTTGCATGAATCCTGTGTTGATATCGGTCGGTCCCTTTTCCGTGACCTGGTATGGATTGTTGATCGTGACCGGCGCTGTGATCGGGGCCTGGGTGGCCACCATCGAGGCCAAGCGCCGCGGCGAGGACCCGGAACACATCTGGAACGTGCTGCCCTGGATCCTGATCGCTGGCATCATCGGCGCACGGCTCTACCACGTCTTTTCCAACCCGGTGGGCGGGCTGGGCTGGAGCTGGTACCGCGAGCATCCGCTGGACATCATCAATTTCTGGTCAGGCGGCTTCCGCGGGCTGGGCATCTTCGGCGCGGTGCTGGGCGGCTTCATCGCTTTGTTGATCTACCTGCGCGTGCGGCGGCTCAACATCCCGCGCTGGTTCGACATCGTCATCCCCGGCGTGCTGATTGCGCAGGCGCTGGGCCGTTTCGGCAATTTCATCAATCAGGAGCTCTATGGGCCGCCCACCACCCTGCCCTGGGGCTTCAAGATCAACACCAACTTCCCCTTCCAGACGCCCACGGAGATGCTGGGCCGCTCGCCGCAGGAGATTCTGGAGTACGTCGCCGTCACCCGCTTCCATCCCACCTTCTTCTATGAAGCGCTGTGGAATGTCGTCGGCTTTGCGCTGGTGATGATTCTGGGCCGCCGCTGGGTTCATCGACTGCGCGACGGCGACATCTTCCTCTTCTACCTGATCTGGTACCCGCTGGGCCGGCTGATCGTGGAGATGTTCCGGCCCGACGCCTGGGTCAGCGGCCTGCCTGGCCTGGCCACTGCCCAGTTGATCAGCCTGGTGTTGCTGGCCATCGGCGTCGTTGGCCTGATCCTGCGCCATCGCAACTGGAAGCCGGCGCCCGCGGCCGACGCGCCGGCCGCAGTGGAAGGCGCGGTCGCCACCGGCGAAGAGAGCGACGCGTGACCGCAGCACACTCAGCAGTTCACGATTCGCACGCCAAGCCGCCAAGCATTTCTGTCCTTTGCGCTCTTTGCGCCTTGGCGTGAGATGAACAGGACTTACGCAAAACGGGTCTCGATACGGCCTGCGGGTTGAGTAGCGGGTCAGTCAGGGCTTTT
>JACSRL010000408.1 GCA_014879765.1 Anaerolinea sp.
TCTGGCAGACCAAGGTCATGGCGCCATGAAAGGCCGTTGCGCAGACGAAGACCATGCCGCACGAGAAAAGCCCGGTTTCTGAACGACGGGCTGAGCAGTTACGCTCAAGCAAGCTTGTGGTGTACAAACCAGCTCGCTTTAGCATGCTTTGCGGATAGCAACCTGCGGTTTCAACCGCAGGCGGGCTATTCCATGGTAAACCGGTGATCGTTGTGGCCGTTGACGCCGGGCTCGCCCACGGTCCAGGTGTCGTCCGCGCTGTACAGGTCCTTGAGCTTGCCCACGCCGCGCGCCGACTGCGCCGCATGCACCTGGTCGAGCACCACCTGCTCGTAGGAGGGGCGCTCCACCTGATGGAAGATGCCGATGGGCACCGGGAATTCGGGGTAGGCCATGCGGCTGAGCATGAAGGCCAGGTTGATGTTCGGGTCGAATTCGTCGTGTACCACCAGTTCAGCGGGGTTCACGTCGGCCAGCGACACCACCTCAGGCTGCAAACAGCGGCTCATGCGGATCCCCTTGTCGCTCTGCTTGCCGAAGATCAGCGGCTTGCCATGTTCCAGCACCACGCGGTTGTCATCCTTGACATCCTTGTCCGTCACCGGCGCCCAGGTGCCGTCGTTGAAGATCAGGCAGTTCTGGAAGATCTCCACGAAAGCAACCCCCTTGTGCTCAAAGGCGCGGCGCAGCACCTCGCCCATGTGTTTCACATCGACGTCGATGGTGCGGGCGACGAAGGTCGCCTCGGCGCTCAGCGCCACACTGATGGGGTTGAAGGCGGTCTCGATGGAGCCCAGGGGGGAAGATTTGGTCTTGGTGCCCGGCACCGAGGTGGGCGAATACTGGCCCTTGGTCAGGCCATAGATGCGGTTGTTGAAGAGGATGATCTTGATGTCGATGTTGCGGCGCATGGCGTGCAGCAGATGGTTGCCGCCGATGGACAGGCCATCGCCGTCGCCGGTGATCACCGCCACCGTCAGGTCGGGGTTGGCCAGCTTGAGACCGGTGGCCAGCGTCGGCGCGCGGCCGTGGATGCTGTGGATGCCGTAGGTGTTCATGTAGTAAGGGAAGCGGCTGGAGCAGCCGATGCCGGAGATGAACACGATATTCTCGCGCGGGATGCCCAGCTCGGGCATCACCTTCTGCATCTGGGCCAAGATCGCATAGTCGCCGCAGCCAGGACACCAGCGCACGGCCTGATCGGAGACGAAATCCTTGCGGGATAGCTGTGTTACGTCACTCATAGTTATACCTCGTCAGTAGAGCTCCGATTTCTCCGAAGAAATCGGAGCCCTCGCGTGGCGCTGAGAAATCCGATTTCTCCGAAGAAATCGGATTTCTGGGCGCCTAGCCAAGCAACTCGTCGATCTTGGCGCTGATTTCGCTGATCTTGAAGGGGCGGCCCCGCACCTTGGTCATGGAGGTCATCGGCCGCAGGTAGCGCGCCTTGAGCAGCATGGCCAGTTGCCCCAGGTTCATCTCCGGCACCAGGATCTGCTCGAACTGGTCCATGATCTCACCCAGGTTGCGCGGGAAGGGGTTAAGGTGGCGCAGATGCACGGCCGAGACGCTCTTGCCGGTCCCCTGCGCGCGCTCGACCGCTTGGCGGATCGCGCCGTAGGAGCTGCCCCAGCCGATCACCAGCAGGTTGCCCGTCGGCTTGCCGAAGACCTCCAGCAGCGGGATGTACTCGGCCAGTTTGGCCACCTTGGCCGCGCGGTCGCGAATCATGCGGTCGTTGTCGTCGGGGGAGTAGGAGACGTTGCCGGTGCCGGGCTGCTTGGCCAGGCCGCCGATGCGGTGTTCCAGGCCCAATTCGCCGGGCAAAGCCCACGGCCGCGCCATGGTCAGCGGATCGCGGCCGTAGGGCAGGAACTGGCTGCCATCCTGGAAATCTGCCAGCGCCGGATGCTGCACCACGATGGGGGGCAGGGAATCTGGGTTGACCAGGGCCCACGGCTCGGCGCTGTTGGCCAGATAGCCGTCAGAAAGCACTATGACCGGCGTCATGGCCCGCACCGCCAGGCGAAAGGCCTCGATGGTGGCGTCGAAACAGTCGGCCGGCGACTGGGCAGCCAGCACCGGGATGGGGCTCTCGCCGTTGCGGCCAAAGAGCGCCTGCAACAGGTCCGCCTGTTCCGGCTTGGTGGGCAGGCCGGTGCTGGGGCCCCCGCGCTGCACGTCCACGATCACCATGGGCAGCTCCAGCACGATGGCCAGGTTGATGGCCTCGCTCTTGAGGGCCAGGCCCGGCCCGCTGGTGCCGGTGGCGGCAAAGGCGCCGCCGAAGGCCGCGCCGATGGTGGCGCCCATGGCAGCAATCTCATCCTCAGCCTGGTAGGTGCGCACGTCGAAGTTGCGCAGCGGCGCCAGGAAATGGAGGATGTCGCTGGCCGGCGTGATGGGATAGGTGCAGTAGACCAGCGGCTTGCCGGCCAGGGTCGCGGCCGTGACCATGCCCAGCGCCACCGCCTCGTTGCCGGTCACTTTGCGGTAGTCGCCCGCCGGCAGCGCCGCGGGCTTGACCTTGTAGCGGGTGGAGAAAAGTTCGGAGGTGTCGCCGAAATGATAGCCAGCCTGCAAGGCGCGCCGGTTGGCCTCCTGCACGGCCGGATTCTTCTTGAACTTGTCCTCGATCCACTCTAGCGTGCTGTCCAGCGGCCGGTCGTAGATCCAGAAGGTCAGCCCCAGGGCGAAGAAGTTGCGGGAGCGGTCCACCTCTTTGATGGAGAGACCGGGGATGCCCTCGACCGCGTGGCGGTTGAGGGTGGTCAGCCGCACCTTGTGGACGTGATAGCCGGTCAGCGAGCCATCCTCCAGCGGGTTGGAGGCATAGTCGGCCTTGCGCAGGTTGCCGGCGGTGAACTCATCTGCGTCGACGATGATGGTGCCGCCGGGCATCAGATCGCCCAGGCTGGCCTTGAGCGCAGCCGGGTTCATGGCAATCAGCACGTGCGGATCGTCGCCTGAGGTGAAAATCTGCTGGCTGGCGATATGCACCTGGAAGCCGCTGACGCCGGCCAGGGTGCCCACCGGGGCGCGAATCTCAGCCGGATACTCGGGCAGCGTGCTGATGTCATTGCCGATGATGGCGGCTGTGTTGGTGAACTGTGTGCCGGTAAGCTGCATGCCGTCGCCGGAGTCGCCCGCAAAACGAATGACGACACCCTCGACTTCCTCGACGTTCACCGGCCTGGTCTGCTGGGGCATACGTATATCTCCTTACACCGTAATCACGCGCCTGAATTCGACGACGGAGTCGAATCTGCGCCCTCTGCCTGCGTTGTAGTTGTTGCCAGTCTGTCGTATTCCACGGGTTCCGGGCCATAGCGCAAGAATCCGGCCAACTGGCCGGCTTCTTGCGAAAAGGCTGGCGCGTCGTGGCCAGAAAATGGCAGTCCCAGAACTTGGGCGCTAGTATAGCACCGTCCAGGGTACGTGTCAAAGCCTCCTGGACGCCAGCAGCAATTCAACCAAAGGGCGCGCCGCCCGACACGGCCAGTTCCGAGGAAATCTGGAGCTGCCGGAAGTTGACGCCAACGGCCCGGCGCGGTAAGATCACCCTATGACCACCCATGACCTTTCCCGCTATGCCCGCCAGATCATCTTCCCCGCCCTGGGCGAGGCCGGCCAGCGCCGGCTGCTGGACGCCACCGTGACGCTCATCGGCTGCGGCGCGACCGGCACGCTGATCGCCAACCACCTGGCCAGGAGCGGCGTCGGCCGGCTGCGCATCGTGGACCGCGACTTCATCGAGCTGAACAACCTGCAGCGCCAAGGTCTCTTCGACGAGCAGGACATCGCCGAGGGGCTGCCCAAGGCCGAGGCCGCGCGGCGCAAGCTGAGCCGCATCAACTCGCAGATCGCGGTGGAGGGGATCGTGGCCGACGTCACCGCCGACAACATCCTGGAACTGCTGGCCGGCGCGGACCTGGCCATGGACGGCTCGGACAACTTCGAGACCCGCTTCCTGCTCAACGACGCCTGCATCAAGCTGGGGCTGCCCTGGGTCTACACCGGCGTCATCGCCAGCTACGGCATGACCATGACCATCCGGCCGGGGGAGACGGCCTGCCTGCGCTGCCTGCTGGGACAGATGCCCGCGCCCGGCGCGGCGCCCACCTGCGACACGGCCGGCGTGCTGGCCCCCTCGGTGGCGGTGGTGGCCTCCATCGCGGCCGGCGAGGCGCTCAAGCTGCTGGCCGGCTTCGGCGAGCTGAACAGCGGCGGCCTGCTCAACTTCGACCTGCTGGACAACAGCCTGGAGCGTTTCGAGGTGCTGCGCCGGCCCGATTGCCCGGCCTGCGGCCAGCGCAATCTTGAATTCTTGCACGCCGAGACCGGCACGCGCACCGCCACCCTGTGCGGCCGCAACGCGGTGCAGATCAGCGTCCACGGCCGGCCGGCCGGCGTGAACCTGGCCGAGCTGGCCGTCCGGCTGCGCCAGGCGGGCGTGGCCCAGGTGAGCGTCAACCCCTACCTGCTGCGCGCGACGCTCGACGGCCTGGAGCTGACCCTCTTCCCCGATGGGCGCGCCATCATCAAGGGGACGGAGGAGGAAGCCGTGGCGCGCACGGTGTATGCCAAATATGTGGGGATGTGAGCTTCCAAAACGATGGCGCTTGTGCTATACTTCTGAGGCCATCAGAGCACATCGAGAGCACACAGGATGAATGAGAGTATGAAGCAGCTACGCTTTTTCACAGCGATCATCGAGCAAGATGAAGATTGGTTTGTGGCGCTATGTCCTGAACTGGACATCGCCAGCCAGGGCCGGAGCGTGGAAGACGCGCGCGGCAACCTGGCTGAAGCCATCGAACTTTTCTTCGAGGTCGCCGACGCCGCCGAGATCGAGCAACGGTTACACAGTGACATCTACGTGACTCAAGTGGGGGTGCCCGTTGGGTAAGTTGCGCGTGTTGTCGGGGAACGAAGTGTGTCATATTCTGGAACAACACGGCTTCGTCCAAATCAGACAGAGAGGGGGCCATGCGGTTATGCAAAAGCAGGCGCCGACTGGCAGGATCTCAGTCCCCGTGCCGTTGCATGATGAGATGCGGCCAGGCACGCTGGCTTCGATCATCAGGCAATCTGGTTTGCCGCGGCGCCTATTCGAGCTTTAGTCAATAAATCTCTGATGATTCGCCTGGAAACCACCCACCCCAGCCGCACGGGTGAACTGCTCGCCTTCTGGAACGCCGCCTTTGCCGGCCGGCGCAACTTCCGGCCGCTGGCCGAACAGGAGTGGCAGCAGCGCGTCGTCGCCGCGCCAGCCTTCGATGCGCGCGGCCTGATCCTGGCCGTGGCCGAGGATGGCCAGATCGTGGGCGGCATCCATGCCTTTCGACCCGCGCCCAATCAGGGGGTCTATCAGCTCTATCACCAACGCCACCACATCGCTTGGCTGATGGTAGCGCCGGCCTGGCGCGGCCAGGGGATCGGCCGGCGGCTGCTGCACGCGGCCGAGAATTTTATGTACTACTGCCCGGTCTATTTCGCCGCCGAAAGCACCCCGCTCTACGGCTCGGTGGAAGGGCCGCGGCCGCCGCTTTTCGGCTCCAGCCAGCGCATGGGGCTGTCGCTGCGCAGCGACCGGCCGCTGATCGACTGGCTGGCCAGCCGCGGCTATGCCGTGGTCGAGCCGGGCGATGTCAGCCTGGCCCGCGGGCTGGATGCTCCCCTCCCGCGGCCGGCCGAGCCGGATTGGGCCGCGCTGGGGCTGCGGCCGGCTGTGGTCAGCCATCTGGCACCCTGGACCGGCCCCGGCTACGACGAGCTGCGGCTGTGGGAGAACGACGGCCGCTGGCCCTATGCAGCCACGGTGTTGGTGGACACGGCCGGCGCGGCCGCGGCGCGGGTCGTGTGGCGGCCCGCGCCGAAAGATTCGGGCGACGCGGCCATCGTGCGGCTGGACGTGAGCGCGGCCTGGCAGGGCCGCGGCCTGGGCAGCTATCTGCTGGACCGCGCCCTGGCCGAGATGGCCGCGGCCGGCCAGGCCCGCGTCGAGGTGCAAAGCCACGTCACCAAACACCCGCGCGCCTACCAGCTCTACATCGGCCGCGGCTTTCTGCTGGAGGATGCCTGGGCCAGCCTGGTCAAAACCTGAACGGTGCGGGGCGCAAGCGCGCTGTAGCCCGGCGGGCTACATGTGGATTTGTGGCACGCCTGCTTGGGCGATTGCGCCGGCCGCGGTATAATGCGCCCACTTGGCACCCTGCGAGGCCTCTCCGGTGAAGCGCGAACGAGCAATTCTATTCCTGATCCTTCTTTTAGCCTTTGGCCTGCGCGTCTGGGGGCTGGATGACCGCAACATCTGGTGGGATGAAGGGCTGGTGGCCTGGGCCGCCCGCCTGCCGGCCGCGGCCATCATGGACTGGACCGCGCACGACGTACACCCGCCCCTCTACTTCCTGCTGCAGCGCCTCTGGTGGTTTGCGGTGGGCGACGGCGAATTCGTCATGCGCTACCCCTCGGTGCTGGTGGGGGTGCTGGGCGTGGTCTTCATCTACCGGCTGGGGCGCACGCTGGGCGGGCCGCGGGCCGGGCTGCTGGCCGCGCTTTTCCTGGCCATCTCCCCCTTCGCGGTGAGCTGGTCGCAGGAGATGCGCATGTACATCGGCGCCTCCACCGCGGCCACGGCCGCGCTCTGGGCCGCGCTGCGCACCTGGCAGAGCGGCCGCTGGCGCCACTGGGGACTCTACGTGCTGGCCACGGCGGCCGGGCTGTGGCTGCTCTACCTCTCGGTCTCGGTCTTGATCATCGCCAATCTGGCCTTTCTGTGGGTCTGGATCGGCCGCCGGCTGCCGTGGCAGGCCGTGCTGCGCTGGGCCGCGGCCCAGGCGCTGGCGCTGCTGCTCTTCCTGCCCTGGCTGGCCTATGCCCTGCCGCGCATCCCCTCCTGGTCCACGGCCGAGCCCTTCACCCCGCTGCACTTCATGCAGCTCTACGCCACCACCCTGGCGCTGGGCGCGTCGGAGCACCTGGAGCGCTATCTGCTGCCGGTGCTGCTGGTGCTGGCCGCGCTGCTGATCGGCCTGCCGCTGGCCTGGCGACGGGCCGATACCGCCGAGCGCCGCGCCGGGCTGGCCATGCTGCTGCTGGGGCTGTTGCTGCCCGCGCTGCTGGTCTACATCGTCTCGCTGCCGATCCACATCTTCTACGCGCCGCGGCTGGCCCCGCGCTATCTGATCCCGCTGGCGGCCTGCTTCTACACCCTGCTGGCGCTGGGGCTGGCGGCCTGGGCCGAAAAAAGCCGCTGGCTGGCCGGCGCGTTGACGGCAACGGCGGTGGGGGTGGCGCTGCTGGGCCTGGCCGGCTTCTATCCCGACCGCATCCGCCGCGACGATCTGCTCTCGCTGGCCGCGACCCTCGACGCGCAGCGCCAGCCGGGCGACGCCGTGGCGCTGTACAGCGACCGCGACTGGCCCATGTTCGCCGCCCAGTACGCCGGCGACTGGCAGGGCGTGCCCAACGGCGCGCAGATGGAGGAGCAGGCCGCCGGCTGGCTGCTGGAGCCGCTCTGGCAGGGGGGCGAGGGTCTCTGGCTGGCCACCACCCCCGACGCGCTGCGCATGGACCCGCAGGGCCACGTGCGCCGCTGGCTGGAGGAGCGGGCCGTGGCGGTGAGCGCCTGGGACTACGGCGAGAACGCGCTGGCCTTCTACGCCCGCACGCCGCAGCGGGCCGAGACTGTGGCCAGCCTGCGCGCCGGCTTTGCGCTCCCCCACGGAGCCGCCCCCTTCGACGCCGGGCCGCTGGCCGCGGCCTGGCTGCCGCTGCGCCGCTACCCGGTGGGGGACACCGCGCATCTGGCGCTCTTCTGGCGCGAACGGCCGGCCGGCGCCGTGCGGGTGCTGCTGGATGGCCCGGCCGCGCGCGTCTTCGAGCTCCCCACTGCGACCCAGCCGGCCGGCGCCAGCCGCCAGCAGGTGGCTCTGCCGCTGACCCCTGACCTGCCGGCCGGCCGCTATGCCGTCCAGGTGCAGGTGGGCGACGATGCGCCGGTCGAGGCGGGCCGCTTCACGCTGGTGCAGCCCGGCGCGGCCGGCCAGGCTGCGCTGGACCCGGCCGCCACGCCGCTGGACTGGCGGCTGGGCCCGTCGATCCGTCTGCTGGGCTATGAACTGGCGCAGAGAAGCGTGCAGCCGGGCGGCAGCCTGGAGCTGACCCTCTACTGGCAGGCGGACGAGGCGGTGACGGCGCGCTACAAGGTCTTCACCCACCTGCTGGGCGAGGTGTGGAACGGGCAGAGCGGCAATTTCATCTGGGGCCAGGTGGACGCGGAGCCACTGGAGGGGCAGGCGCCCACCACCACCTGGGCGCCGGGCGCGGTGATCGCCGACCGCTACCGCATCCCCGTGGCCGCCGACGCGCCGCCGGGCGAGTATCGGCTGGAGGTGGGGCTGTACGGCCTGGTGGACGGCGCGCGGCTGCCGGTGGTCGCCGGGGATGGGCAGCCAGCCGGGGACGCGGTGTGGCTGGGGGCGGTGCGGGTGGTCGAGTAGGCGTCTGCGCCGTAGCGAGACCCTCTGGGTTTCGATACGCTGGAATCGCGCGCCCTCA
>JACSRL010000345.1 GCA_014879765.1 Anaerolinea sp.
GTGAGCTTGACGGTGACCTTTTCCATGAAGCTGCGAAACGGCAGGTCGTAGTTGGTGAACTTGCCGGTGCTGCGGTCCAGCATGGCAATCTGGTTGGACAGGGCCAGCGTGAACCAGACGCGGTCTTTCGCGTCGATGCGAACCGTGTGCGGGTAAAAGCCGCTGTCAAACTCGTGCGCCTTGAACGCCTTGGTCTTCGGGTCGAATTCCAGCAGGCGGCGCTGGTAGGATGAGGTGATGAAGACATGGCCATCCTTCGCGGATTCGGCCAGCGAGTGAATGCCCTGGTAGGTCTCGTGTTTGGGAAAGTCGTGTAACCGACCCGCCAGCAGGCCGCCGAGCTTGTCACCCGGCTGCGGCGGAATCTTGTAGACCGTGTATTCGCCGGTGGTCGGGTTGACCTCATACAGCCGGTCCTGCAGGTTGTCGCCGACATAGACGAAGCCGTTGGTGTGCGCCAGAAAGTCGTGCATCTGCGAAAACCGGTCGCCCAGCGGCAGTTCGGCAATGCGGGTGCCGGCCAGGTCGGCGGGCCACGGCGTTGATGCAGGCACCTTCGCCGGATCGGCGTTGATGGCTTTCCAGTGTGCCGACAGCAGGTCGGGCAGTTCCTTTTGCGCCTGGCTGGGCAGCCGCGCGCCGTAGCGAACCATGCGCTGGATCGCGGTGTCCCATTCCTGCGGGCTGCGGTCGCGGCTCAGGAAGCTCGAACCCTGCTGGTGACAGAAACCGCATTGCAGCGTGAAGGCCTTGCGCATCGCCGGGTCGGGAATGCCTTGCACCAGCGTCGCCGTCCAGGCATTGGAGGGGCGCTGCTCGGCCAGCCCACGGGCACCGGTCTCGGGCGTCATCGTGAACCGGCCTTTGGCCAGCGCGTCGGCCGCCTCGATCTTCATGTCCTTGTAGCCGGGCTTGCGCAGGCGCAGGTGCCAGGGTCCGACCGGGTCGGGCAGGGAGACCGTGCCGCTGGCGCCGGTGAAGCCCGTCTGCTCGAAACGCCCCGGCTGGGCCTGCCCGGTGGGCGCGTAGCCGTTGTCAACGGTGCTGATCTTCGGCGGGTTGGCCGGATAGACGGTGACCATCACCAGACCCAGCGGCCGGCCGTCGGCGGCATCCACCGACAGGGTGAGCGCGGCCGCGTGCAGGCTGGCCGTGACCAGCGCAGCGGCGGTGAAGCTGCGCAGCAGGGGCAGCCGGGCGGGTTGCAGGCGGGATTCAGGCATGGGGTCTCCTTGGGTCATGGCATGGTTGCGGGCGATGCCCGTGTCGGGTACTCGCCCTGAAAGCGGCGTTTCATGATCGCGGCATATCGCTGCGGCCACAGGCGGGTCAGCCACCAGGCCGCTTTGGCGGTGGCGCTGAAGCGAAGCGCGCGGCGGTTGCCGGCGGCGGCGCGGAACACGGCATCGGCCACTTCATCCGGCGTGGTGACGCGGCCAGCCGTCTGGCGCGCGGCGTTCAGGGGCCGGCCGTCGGCGCCGAGCGCGGCGCGGTCGATACCGGTATCGATGAACGACGGGCACACCAGCAGCACACCGACGCCGGCGTCTTCCACTTCGGTGCGCAGGCTGTCAAAAAAGCCGTGCAGCGCGTGCTTGCTGGCCGCGTAGCCGGCTCGCCCCATCAGCGGCGCGAAACCGGCAACGCTGGAGATCGCGATCACCTGGCCACGCGCGGCCAGCAGCGCGGGCAGCGCTGCATGCGTGGCGTGCAGCGCGCCAAAGAAGTTGACGGCCATCACCCGCCGGATCACGTCGGGGGCGGTGTCGAACAGCGCGCTGCGGTGCGAGATGCCGGCGTTGTTGACCAGCACATCGATGCGACCGAAATGCCCGGCTGCCTGCCCGATGGCCGCAGCGCAGGCGGCTTCGTCGGTGACGTCGCAGGGCAGGGCCAGGCATCGGACGCCAGCCGCCGTCAGATCGGCGGCCAGAAGGTTCAGCGTGGCGGCATCCCGGTCCAGCGCGGCAACGTTGGCGCCGGCTGCGGCAAAACGCTGGCACAGCGCGCGGCCCAGGCCACCGGCGGCGCCGGTCACGAACACGGTCGCACCCTGGTAGTTGCGCCCGCTCATGCGCCGTTGCCCCTCCCTTGCCGCGCCTCGCGGTAGATGTCGAACACCTGCGCCGAGGTGTAGCGCGGCGTGTAGCCGAACACGGACTTGAGCCGCGTGTTCAGCAGCACCGGTCGGTAGCGCAGGAAGTCGAGCTGCTCCGGCCCGTACTGCGTCAGGCCCAGCGGCTTGAGCACGCTCAGCGCGCCGCGCAGCAGCCAGGCCGGCAGCACCCGGCATCGTTTGCCCAGCTTGCGGGCGATCTCGTGAATCGTCAGCGCGCCGTCGCCGGCCACGTTGTAGATGCCGGGGGGACCCTGATCAATGGCGCGCACGATGATGGCCACCACGTCCTGATCCCAGATGAAGACGAAGGGGCTGTCAGAGCCGGCAATGGCCAGCAGGCGCGGCTTTTCGAACAGGTCGGTGATCTGGTTGCGCACCGTCGGCCCCAGGATGGTGCCGATGCGCAACACCACCTGCTTGAGCGCCGGGTGGCGATGCCGGTAGTCCGCCAGCATTTCTTCCACCAGACGCTTGTGGTGCGAATAGGCGAAGACCTCGTTGCCGCGCACCGGCATGTCTTCGGTGAGCCAGGCGGCATTGTCGGCATGGTAGCCGTAGGCGGCGCCGCTGGACGAGACGATGATGCGGCGCACACCGTGCTGCACGCAGGCCTGCAGCAGGTTGCGCGTGCCGTTGACGTCCACGTCGTATTCAAAAGCGCGGTTGCTGTGCTTGCCGGGGGTGACGATGGACGCCAGATGCACCACGGTGTCGATGGCGTGGCGCGCAATCAGTTCGGCCATGTCGGGCGAACGGATGTCAGCCACTGCATAGTCGACGCCATCGAGACGGGCCCGCGGCTCACGGATGTCATGGGCCACGATGGCGGCGGGACGATCATCGCCCGCCAATGCAGCCAGCCGGGCAATCACCTGGCTGCCCAGGTAACCGCCCGCGCCAGTCACCAGCACGCGATGGGTACTCATGCCGCCACCCCGGCGCGCTCTGCGGGCGGGTGCTTTTTCCACCAGGTGGCCAGTGTCATGCCGGCGACGATGTGCCAGATGCCCCACCACGCGGTGACGATGGCCATGCCGCCCAGGCCGTTGAAGAAGTTGAAGATCAGGATCAGGCCCAGCCCCGAGTTCTGGATGCCCATCTCGAAGGTGATGGCGCGCCGGTCACGCTCGGGCATTCGCAAGGCGGCGGAGAGGCCGTAACCGGTGGACAAGGCCAGCAGGTTGTGGATGAAGACGACAAACATCACCAGGTGGATGTACTTCAGGAAGTGCTGGAAGTTGGCTCCCAGCGCACCGCCGATAAAGGTCAGCAGCACCAGCAGCGAGAAGATCTTCATCGGCTTCTGGATGCGGTGCGTGAAAGCCGGGAACCGCCGGGCCACCCACATGCCCAGCACCAGCGGCACGCCCAGCAGCATCACCACCACTTCGAGCATCTCCCACGGGTTCATCGCCACTGACTTCATCAGGCCGCTGGTGACCGGGCTCAGGTTGCCCCAGAACGCGAAATTCAGCGGTGTCATCACCAGCGCGGCCAGCGTGGACAGCGCACTGACGCTGACTGAGAGCGCCGTGTTGCCTTTCGAGTAGTGCACCAGGAAGTTCGAGATGTGGCCGGCCGGGCAGGACGACACCAGAATCATGCCCAGTGCAATGCTGGGCTGCGGCTGCAGGATCCAGACCAGCACATAGGTCATGGCCGGGAACAGCACATGGTGACCCAGCAGGCCCAGCGCCAGTGCCTTGGGTGTTCGCAGTGCCGATCTGAAGTCTTCAACTTTCAACTCCAGCGCGACGCCGAACATCACCAGGCCGAGCACGGCGTTGAGGATGGTCAGGGTCTGCGGGTTGAAGCTCAGCTGCACCTGGTCGATGGGCGCCATGGGTTTGTCTCCGGGTGTGCATCCAGCCTCGCTGCCGGTCGGGCAGTCGGGCGGGCGCTGTGTTTGGGGGCTGCGGCGACTTTAGGGCAAACTGCGACTGTCGTCGCCGTTCAGGCGGGACATTTGCCCTTCAATTCAGGACACCTGCAGCCGACCGATCGCATGCCCGACAGCGTGACCGCCCGCTTTACCCAGGCCCTGCTGGATGCCACCGTCCGTCAGGGTGTGGCTGTGCCTGCGCCGCTGCAGCAGGCGCTGCGTGACGCGCAGGCGAGGGTGCCGCTGGCGTTGCAGGATGAACTCTGGGCGCTTTATTGCGGCGCTTGCGCCGAACCGCTGGCCAGTCTGCGCATGGGCGCCGACATCCAGGCGGGGCATCTGGACATTGTCGGCATGCTGCTGCTCAGTTGCGACACGCTGGGTGACGGGCTGGAGGTGCTGACCGAATACGCGCCCATCATCGGGGACAACGCGCGCTTCGAACTTGCGGCCTTTGCGGAAACGGTCATGGTGCGCTACCTGCCCGACTACACGGTCTGCCGTGCGCAGCGCGTCGAGGCGGTGATGGGGGCGGTGGTGAGTCTGGCGCGCTGGATGACCAGCGGACGCTTCCAGCCGCTGTGGGTCGGCTTCATGCATGCGCCGCGCGCCGCGGCTGCCGACTACACGGCGCTGCTGGGCAGCCCGGTGCGCTTCCATGAAGCCGCCGACGGCCTGGCGATCGACAGCGCGGCGCTGCAACTCGGGCTGATCCAGGCCGGCCCGCAGCTGCACGCCCACCTGAAGCAGCTGGCCGACGAGATGCTCGCTTCGCTGCGCCAGGGCGGGTTTTCAGAGCAGGTTCAGCAGCTGATTCGTGCCCAGCCGCGCTGGGGCAAGGAGCGTGTTGCCGGGCAGCTCGGCGTGAGCGGCCGGCAGCTGAACAGGCGGCTGGCGGCCGAGGCGATCTCGTTCAAGAGCCTGCGCGAAGCCATCCTCTACGAGATGGCCCGCAAGTTGTTGCGGCGGGGTGAGGCGGTGACCGCCGTCAGCGAGCAGCTGGGTTTTTCGGATGAAAACGCCTTCGCCCGTGCTTTCCGTCGCTGGAGCGGGCAGACGCCCGCGCAGTTTTCCCGCGCCGGCTGAGCCCCTGCCGGGCGTGGACCCCCCGGTCGTCTTTTTTGACGTTTTTCAATCAAATTTGGCAGCATCCAGCATGAAAAGGCTTTTCGGTGCTATTGATTCAGGACTTTTGTCCTCGAGCCGGGATCAAAGGCTGGGCCTCGCCGCAAACAGAATTCGCATCAACTGCCCTGCACCAATAGGCTGGCGCAATGCGGGTCATTGATTCGGCCAATTGGACGAACCGGACTTTCAGGGAGTACCCTTTGCCGGTCTGTGGCCCGCAAGGCCAGAGCCGAAGCCCAATTGTTCAACTCAACAAGGAGATATCCATGGCAGCACTGAAAGGCTCGCGCACGGAGCAATGCCTGAAAGACGCCTTCGCCGGCGAATCACAGGCCAATCGCCGTTACCTCTACTTCGCAAACAAGGCCGATGTGGAAGGCCAGAACGATGTGGCCGCGCTGTTCCGCTCGACCGCTGAAGGCGAAACCGGCCATGCGCACGGGCATCTGGAATTCCTGGAGCAGTCCGGCGACCCGGCCACCGGCATGCCGATCGGCCCGACGCGCGCCAACCTGGCTTCCGCCGTTGCTGGCGAGACGCATGAGTACACCGACATGTACCCCGGCATGGCCAAGACGGCCCGCGAGGAAGGGTTTGACGAGATCGCCGACTGGTTCGAAACCCTGGCCAAGGCCGAGCGCTCGCACGCCAACCGCTACACCAAGGCGCTGAACGAACTGGTGGACTGATCTCCCGCCGGTCTGCAGATGTCGCCGGCCGGCCCGCTGGGGTCGCCGGCGCTCTTCAGGCAAGCCCGGTCTGCCGCGCAGACGCCGGGTTCTGCGCATGAGGCGTCGCCATCGGCGCTTCATGCACAGCATCCTTCCTGCAATGAACCCGAGAGAGTGCCATGGCCACTGAAGGCAATCTGGAAGCCCCCACCCGCCACCCGCTGGACTGGAAGAACTCCGACTTCTACAACGAAGAGAAGTGCTTCACCGAACTGGAGCGCATCTTCGACATCTGCCATGGCTGCCGCCGCTGCGTCAGCCTTTGCGGCGCCTTTCCCACGCTGTTCGACCTGGTGGACGAAAGCACGACGATGGAGGTGGACGGGGTCGACAAGAAGGATTACTGGAAGGTGATCGACCAGTGCTACATGTGCGACCTGTGCTACATGACCAAGTGTCCGTACACGCCGCCGCACGAATGGAACCTGGATTTTCCGCACACGATGCTGCGCGCCAAGGCCATCAAGTTCAGCAAGGGCGAGGTCGGCGCGGCCGAGAAGTTCCTGGCCTCGACCGATGTGCACGGCCAGTTTGCGGGCATCCCGGTGGTGGTGCAGGTGGCCAATGCGGTCAACAGGACGAAAACCATGCGCAACCTGATGGAGAGCGTGGCCGGTGTTGACAAGGACGCCTGGTTGCCGTCGCTGGCGACGAAGAAATTTCGCTCCGGCACGCCCGAAGCCAAGGCGACGGTGGTGAAAGACGGCGAGAAGACGCCGGGCAAGGTTGCGATTTTCTCCACCTGCTACATCAACTACAACGAGCCCGGCATCGGGCTGGACCTGCTGAAGATCCTCGACCACAACGACATCCCCTACGTGCTGGTCGAGAAGGAAAAGTGCTGTGGCATGCCCAAGCTGGAACTGGGCGATCTGGAATCGGTGGAGGCAAGCAAGAACGCCAACATCCCGGTGCTGGCGAAGTACGCCAGGGACGGTTTCGCCATTCTGGCCGCCGTGCCCAGCTGTGCGCTGATGTTCAAGCAGGAAATTCCGCTGATGTTCCCCGACGAGGGCGATGTGCAACTCGTCAAGCAGTCCATGTGGGACCCGTTCGAGTACTTCATGGCCCGCAAGCGCGACGGCCTGCTCAAGACCGAGTTCCCCACGAGCCTGGGCAACGTCAGCTACCAGATTCCCTGTCACGGCCGGGTGCAGAACATCGGCCGCAAGACCGAAGAAATGCTGAAGATGATTCCGGGGACGACGATCAACACGATCGAGCGCTGCTCGGGCCACGCCGGCACCTTCGGCGTGAAAAAGGCCTATCACCAGACGGCCATGAAGATCGGCAAACCGGTGTTCAAGGCCATGGCCACGATGAAGGATGGCGCCAGGCCCGACTTCATCAGTTCCGACTGCCCCCTCGGCGGCCACCACATCGCCCAGGGTTTTGAAGTCAACGGCCTGGGTGCACCCACATTGCAACATCCGCTGAGCCTGGTGGCGCGGGCATATGGACTGAAACAAGGAGAGTGAACGTGCAAGTGACCGGAAAGATCACCCGTGACAGCCTGATGACGCTGGAGGCCTACAGCAAGTGGCGCAAGGAACACAAGGCTGACGTGATCGCGCACCGCAAGCTGCGCAGCGTGCGTCTGGGCGAACACATCAACCTGCAGTTCGAATCCGAAACCACGATGCGCTACCAGATCCAGGAGATGCTGCGCGTGGAGAAGATTTTTGAAGAAGAGGGCATCGAGCAGGAGATCGAGGCCTATGCGCCGCTGGTGCCCGATGGCAGCAACTGGAAGGCGACGATGATGATCGAATACACCGACGTCAACGAACGCAAGCGCGAACTCGCCCGGCTGATCGGTGTGGAAGACCGGCTCTTCGTCGAGGTCGAGGGCCATGCACGGGTCTACGCGATTGCGGACGAAGACCTGGACCGCGAAACCGATGAAAAGACGTCGGCGGTGCATTTCGTGCGCTTTGAACTGTCCCCTGCAATGTGCGCGGCTGTCAAGGCGGGCGCGGCAGTGAAGGTGGGTTGCGACCATACGCATTACCCTGCGCACGTGAACATCAACGCAGAAACGCTGGCCTCGCTGGCCGGCGACCTTCAATGACGGCTTTCGGGCCCAACCGAGGAAACCCATGACACTTCAGGCCCTGTTGCCCCGCCATCCCGTACCGGCACTGAACGTGCCACTGGTCAACGGAGGGCGCTTTGTTCTGGGCGCTGCGCCAGGTGAAAAATTCGATCTGGTGGTCTTCTACCGCGGCCTGCACTGCCCGATCTGCTCCAAGTACCTGCTCGAACTTGAGCGCCTGTCGGCCGACTTTGCCAGCCGCGGCGTGCAGGTGCTGGCGGTCAGCAGCGACGACGAAGAGCGCGGCCGCAAGATGGCCGAAAAGGTGAGCGCCAAAGGCGTGCAGTTCGCCTACGGCCTGAGCCTCAAGAGTGCACGCCAGTGGGGTCTGTACATCAGCACCTCGCGCGGCCTCACGTCTATCGGCATCGAGGAGCCTGAGTTGTTCAGCGAGCCGGGCGTCTTCATCGTGCGACCGGACGGCACGCTGTACTACGGCGCGGTGCAGACCATGCCGTTTGCCCGGCCGCAGTTTGCCGACCTGCTCGGCGCGATCGACTTCGCCATTGCCAAGGACTACCCGGCTCGCGGTGAGTACACCGGCGCGGTCTGATCCGGCGCCTCTCCGGTTTCAGGC
>JACSRL010000397.1 GCA_014879765.1 Anaerolinea sp.
GGCAGCATCGGCCACGTGGGCTGTCTGAGCTTCTATCCCACCAAGAACCTGGGCGCCTATGGCGACGCGGGCATGGTGGTGACCAACGACGCCGCGCTGGCCGACAAGCTGGACGTGCTGCGCCGCCAGGGGGGCAAGACCAAGTATTTCCATCAGGTGTTGGGCTTCAACAGCCGGCTGGACACCATGCAGGCCGCGGTGCTGCGGGTGAAATTGCGCTATCTGGAGCGTTGGCAGGAGGCGCGCCGCGCGGCCGCGCGGCGCTACGACGAGCTGCTGGCCGCCTCTGGCGCGCCGGTCGCCACCCCTTACGTGCGCTCCGACGTGCGCCACGTCTATCATCAGTACACCATCCGTGCGCCACAGCGCGATGCGCTGGCCCAACACTTGCAGCAGCGCGGCGTCGGCACCATGATCTACTACCCGCTGCCGCTGCACCTGCAAGGGCTGTACAGCGAGCTGGGCATGGCCGAGGGTTCGCTGCCCAACGCCGAGGCCGCCGGCCATGAGGTGCTTTCCCTGCCCATGTTCCCTGAGCTGAGCGCGGCGCAGCAGGAGGAGATCGTGGCGGCGGTGGCGGGCTTCTACCGGTGAACATCCTCACCGTCGTCGGCGCGCGACCGCAGTTCATCAAGGCCGCGCCGGTCAGCCGGGCGCTGCGGGCGCGCCATCGCGAGGTGCTGGTACACACCGGCCAGCACTACGACGCCGGCATGTCGGACATCTTCTTCGCCGAGCTGGGCATCCCCCAGCCGGACATCAACCTGGGCATCGGCTCAGGCAGCCACGGCCAGCAGACCGGCCGCATGGTGATGGCCATCGAGGAGGTGTTGCTGGCGGAGCGTCCCGACTGGACGCTGGTCTATGGCGACACCAACTCGACCCTGGCCGGCGCGCTGGCTGCGGTCAAGCTGGGCATACCGGTGGCCCACGTGGAGGCCGGGCTGCGCAGCTTCAACCGCGCCATGCCTGAGGAGCACAACCGGGTGCTCACCGACCACTGCGCCGACCTGCTCTTCTGCCCCACGGCCACCGCGGTGGAGCTGCTGGCGGCCGAAGGGCTGACGACCGGCGTGCATCTGGTGGGCGACGTGATGGTGGACGCGCTGCGCCAGCACGCCGACCTGGCCCGGCAGCGCTCCGAGGTGCTGGTCCGGCTGGGGCTGAGGCCGCAGGGCTATTGCCTGGCCACGGTACACAGACCCTACAACACCGATGTGCCGGAGAACCTGCGCAGCATCCTGGCCGCCTTGGGCGATATCCATCAACAGACCGGGCGGCCGGCGGTGCTGCCGCTGCACCCCCGCACTCGCGGCCGGCTGGAGGCGCTGGCGCTGACGCCGCCGGCCGGCGTGCTGCTGATCGACCCCGTCGGCTATCTGGACATGCTGGCGCTGGAGCAGGCCGCGGCCCTGATCCTGACCGATTCTGGCGGCGTTCAGAAGGAGGCCTACACCTTCGCCGTGCCCTGCATCACCCTGCGGCCTGAGACCGAATGGGTCGAGACGGTGCAGGCCGGCTGGAACGTGGTGGTCGGCGCCGACCGCGGCGCCATCGTGCAGGCCGCCACCCAGCGGCGCTGGCCAGAGGGGCCGCCGCCGCTGCTCTTCGGCGACGGCCAGGCGGCCGGGCGCATCGTGGCAGCGTTGGAGGGGGCCCATGCCAGCGCCGGCTGACCCGCAGCCTGATGGGGCCAAGGCCCTGCCAACCTGGCCGCGGCCCGGGCTGGTGGTGTGCATGGTCGGGCCGCACCAGCCGCGGCCGGGCGGCGTCACCACGCAGGTGGAGACGCTTTCCCGCTGCCTGCGGAGCGATGGCGTCCAGGTGCGCCCGGTGGACACCAACGTTCAGGCGCTGCGCCGGATGGGACGCATCGGATTCTGGCTGCAGCCGCTGGGACAACTGGCCATGGCGCCCTGGCGGCTGTGGCGGGCCAGCCGCGGCGCGGATCTGATCCACGTCCATCTGGCGTCGTTCTGGGGCTTCTACCTGCCCATGCTGGCCATCGTCTGGGTGCGACTGTGGCGCAAGATTCCGGTGGTGGCCACCTATCATGGCGGCCGGGCGGAACAGTTCGTGGCCGCCCAGCGGCGCTTTATCCGGGCCCTGCTCTACCCGATCGACTTCTTGCTGACGCCGGCGCGTGTGATCGGCGCGGTCTTCGATGAGCTGGGACTGTCGACCCTGGTCATGCCCAACGTGGTCGCCATCGACATGCCCCTCGCGCGGCGCACGAGGCCGCTGAACAGCGACAACAGCCCAGCGCCGCTGCTTCTGTGGATCAAACGCTTCGACGCCTCCGGCAATCCCCTGTTGATGGTGAACGCGTATGCGCTCCTGTTGCAACGCATCCCGCAGGCGCGGCTGTTGATGATCGGCGAGGGGCCGCGGCTGGCCGAAGCTCAGGCGTTGGCCGCCGAGCTGGGCGCGCCGGTGGAGTTCGGCGGCCAAATCAGCCGTCAGGAACTGCTGCCAATCTATGCCGTGGCCGATCTCTTCGTCAGCTCCAGCGCCATCGATATCCAGCCCAACACCCTGCTGGAAGCCTCGATCATGGGCCTGCCGATCGTGGCCACAGCCGTGGGCGGCGTGCCGGAGATGGTACACGACGGCGTCGATGCGCTGCTGGCGCCGCCCGACGATGCTGCCGCCTTGGCCCAGGCCATCGGACGCGTGCTGTGCGAGCCGGGCCTGGCCCAACGGCTGAGCCAGGCCGCCCAGGCCAACGCCCAACGGTTCACCTGGCCGGCCGTGCGGCCGCAACTGGCGGCGGTGTATGGCCAGGCGCTGAGACGGTCGGCCGGGCAGTGAACTGACAGAAAGGGTTCCCCATGTCCAAGAATTCATCGGTAGCACTGATCACCGGCATTGCCGGCTTCTGCGGCAGCTATCTGGCCGAGCTGCTGGCCGCCGAGGGACGGCGCGTGGTGGGACTGGATGCGTCGGGCGAGGGAGGCCAGCGGCTGCGCGGGCTGGGCCTGGATGTTGTCGTGCATCAGGCAGACCTGACCGACGCCTTGGGACTGCGCGCGCTGATCGCCGAAGTCCAGCCCGATCAGGTCTACCACCTGGCCGCGCTGACCAACCCGGCCGCGCCCTACCGCCGGCTGTACGAAGTCAACGTCTACGGCACGATCCATCTGTTGGAGGCGCTGGCCGCGGCCGCGCCCGCGGCCGCCCTGCTGCTGGCCGGCTCCAGCGCCCAGTATGGCCCGACGCGGCCGGAGGAGAACCCCATCGGCGAGGGGCAGGAGTTCCGGCCCATCACTCAGTACGCTGTGACCAAGGCCACCCAGGACCTGCTGGGCGGCATGGCCGCGGCGGCCGGCCAGCGGGTCGTGCGCGCCCGCAGCTTCAACATCATCGGCCCGCGCCAGGGCGCTCAGTTTGCCAGCGCCGCCTTTGCCCGCCAGATTGCCGAGATCGAGCAGGGCTCGCGGCCGCCGGTGATCGAGGTGGGCAATCTGGCCGCGGTGCGCGATTTCGTGGACGTGCGCGACGTGGCGCGGGCCTACGTGGCAGCCCTGACCGCCGGCCGGCCTGGCCAGGTGTACAACGTTTGCTCAGGCGTCGGTCGTAGCGTACAATCGCTGTTGGACAGGCTGCTGGCGCTGAGCAGGGTGCAGCCCATCGAAGTGCGCCCGGTGGCCGAACGCATGCAGCCGGCCGACGTGCCGGCCCAGGTGGGCAGCTACGCCCGGCTGGCGGCCGACGCCGGCTGGCGGCCGCGCATCCCGTGGGAGCAGAGCCTGCAAGACCTGCTGGATTATTGGCGCGCGGCGGTGTAGGTCACGCCGCAGCGCCGCCGGTCACGCCACGGCGCCGATTTCAATCGGCGGCTGGCACAGCCAAGCATGCAAAAGCAAGCTGGCGGCGCACGCATCACGTTTCACGCATCACGCATCACGCATCACCATGTCACAACAACTCCTGATCCAAAACGGCACATTGATCACCCCGGCCGGCGAGCTGCCCGGCGATCTGCGCATCGTCGGCGAGCGCATCCACAGCATCGGCGCTCGATTCGAGCCGGAACTGGGGGAGGAGGTGCTGGACGCCACCGGCTGCGTGGTGCTGCCCGGCCTGGTGGACCCCCATACCCACATCCAACTGGACACCGGCATCTACAAGACTCCCGACGACTGGGCGGTGGGCACCCGCACCGCGGCGTGCGGCGGTGTCACCACGGTCATCGACTTCGCCACCCAGTTCCCCGGCCAGGATGTGCGCCAGGCCGTGGCCAACCGCCTGGCCGAGGCCCATGACCTGGCCGCGATCGACTATGGCTTGCACGTGATGCTGACCGTGCTGCCGGAGACCGACGAGGAGCTGGAGGGCTGGATGGCCGACCTGGTCGAGCTGGGCACGCCGTCGGCCAAGGTCTATACCACCTACCGGCCCAACTATTACCAGGACGATGACAGCCTGCTGCGCGTGCTGCGGGCGGCCGGCCGGCGGGGGGTGGTGGTGATGGTGCATGCGGAAAACGACGCGCTGGTCAGCGCGGCCACCGCGCGCCTGGTCGCGGCCGGCCAGACCAGTCTGGCCCACCACGGCGCAGCGCGGCCCGCGCTGGCCGAGGTGGAGGCGGTGCAGCGCATGTTGCTGCTGGCCAGGGAGGCCAACTGCCCGCTCTATGTGGTGCATAACTCGGCGGCGCGCTCGGCCGAGCTGATCCACGCCGCACGGCAGGCAGGCCAGACTGCATGGAGCGAGACCTGTCCCCAATATCTGACGCTGGACGAGCGGGTCTATGCCGGCGAGCACCCGGAATGGGGCATCATGCAGCCGCCGCTGCGCCACCCGGCCGAACGGGAGCGCCTTTGGGAGCTGGTGGCCTCCGGCGCGGTCAACAGCATCGGCACCGATCACTGCGACTACACCCTGCTGCAAAAGCATGGCCTGGAGCCGCTGAACAGCCAGGCTGTTCAGGAGGTGCTGGCCAGGCTGCCTGAGGAGGAACGGGAGATGGTGGTGCTGCGGGCCGGCCTGCGCGATGGCTGGCAGCGCGAGTGGGGCGAGGTGGCGCAGGTCATGGGCACCTCGCGCGATGCCATTCGCCGGCTGGAGAACGACGCGATACGCCGTCTGCAAGAGGGCAACGGCGCGCTGGCCACCCTGCAAGCCGCCGTCGCCGCCGATGGCAAGCCCCGCCTGCCCTTCACCCAGACCCCTGGCGGCATCCCCGGCCTGGAGACCATGCTGCCGCTGCTGGCCAGCGACGGGGTAGCCGCCGGCCGCATCACCTGGCCACGGCTGGCGGAGCTGACCTCGGCCAACCCGGCCCGCATCTTTGGGCTGTACCCGCGCAAGGGCGCCTTGCTGCCCGGCAGCGACGCCGATGTGGTGGTCTTCGATCCCATGACAGAGACGACGATCAAGGCCGCCGACCTGCACAACATCGCCGGCTACACCCCCTACGAAGGACGCCGGGTGCGCGGCCGGGTGCGTTTCACCGTCAGCCGCGGGCTGGTGGTGTGCAAGGGGGGCGAGTTCACCGGCCACCGCGGCTGGGGGCATCTGGTGGAGGGAAAAAAAACCATGGGTTAGCAGATGACGCGGATCGAGAAACAGGCCGGCGGCTCTCTCATCCGCGGTTCTCCATCATCTCCATCCAGCGCGCCATCGTCTCGTCCAGCTCTCCCTCCGCCGCGGCCAACTGGTCTGCCAATGCCTGCAAGCGCACGTAGTCCCCGCTGCTGGCGTCGATCGCCTGGTGCAGCGCGGCCACCTGTTGCTCTCGCTGGGCGATGCTTGCCTCCAACTCCTCCAGCGCGCGCTGTTCCTTCCAGCTCAGCTTGCGCGCGGCCGGCCCTTCTCCAGCGCGGCTTTTTCCCGTTTTGTCGCCCTTGCTCGCTCGCTCCTCTTTTCGCCCCGCCTCTTTTTGCACCTCGGCCTCGCGCAGGCTCTGATAGACGCTGAAGGGCGCGGGGTAGCGGCCGCTGACCGCGCCGCCCGGCCCAAAGCTGACCAGAAAGTCCACCGTGCGGTCGAGAAAATAGCGGTCGTGGCTGGCCACCACCAGGCAGCCCTTGAAGTGATCGAGGAATTCCTCCAGCACCGCCAGCGTCTGGATGTCCAGGTCGTTGGTCGGCTCGTCCAGCAGCAGCACGTTGGGCTGGTGCATCAGCGTGCGCAGCAGATAGAGCCGGCGGCGCTCGCCGCCGCTCAGACTGGCGATATAGGCGTATTGCTGCGGCCGGGGGAAGAGAAACCACTCCAGCATCTGCGGCGCGTCGATCAGTTGGATGTCGGCTGCGGTGCGGTTCCAGGCCGGCGTGGCCCGCTCCTGCACGCGGATCAGCTCGGCCTCCCCCTTGACGAAGTCGAGCACCCGTTGGTTTTCGTCCAGATCGACGTTGCGCTGGTCGTAGTAGCCCAGGTGTACCGTCTCGCCCCACTCCACCAGGCCGCCGTCGGGGGCCAGCTTGCCGGCCAGGATGTCCAGCAGGGTGCTCTTGCCCGCGCCGTTGGGGCCGATGATACCCACCCGGTCGCCGGGCGCCAGCTCGAAATCGACCTGCTCGAAGACCGGCGCGCCGTCGTAGGCCTTGGCCAGGCCGCGGGCTGTCAGCACCTTCTTGCCCAGCCGCCGGCTGGCCAGGGCCATGGCCACCTGCTCCTGCTGGGTGTCGTAGCGCAGCCGCTCCATCTCCTCGGCCCGCTGGCGGCGCGCCTTCTGTTTGGTGCCACGCGCCATGGGCGAGCGGCGCAGCCATTCCAGCTCGCGCCTGAGCAGCCGCTGGCGATCCTCCTCGGCCTTCACCAGGCGGGCGTGGCGCTCGGCCGATTGCTCCAGATAGCGGCTGTAGTTGCCGGGATAGCTGACCAACTGGCGGCGGTCCAGCTCGACGATGCGGTTGGCCACCCGATCGAGGAAATAGCGGTCGTGGGTCACCAGCAGCAGCGCGCCGGGCAGGCCCAGCAGGAACTGCTCCAGCCAGTCGATGGTCTCGGCGTCCACATGGTTGGTGGGCTCGTCCAGGATCAGCAGGTCGCCGGGGTCCAGCAGGGCGCGGGCCAGGGCGACGCGCTTGCGCTGCCCGCCGCTCAGCTCCCCCACCCGCGTGGTGGTGGAAGGTTCGATGCCCAGACGGGAGAGGATCGCCCGGGCCGCAGCCTCGGCCGTCCAGCCGCCGGCGCGCTCCATCTCACCGGTCAGGCTGGCAAAACGCGCCTGCGCCTGCGGGTCGGCCGGGCTGTGCTGCAAGGCCAGGCTGGCGGCTTCATAGGCGGCCAGCAGGCGCATCTGGGGCGCGTCGCTCTGGAAGAGGGTGTCCAGCACCGACAGGCTGTCATCCAGCGCCGGCTCCTGGGGCAGATAGCGCACCCGCACGCCGCCCCACACCGTCACCCGGCCGGCGTCGGGCCTCTCCTGGCCGGCAAGGAGGCGCAAGAGGGTGGTTTTGCCGCTGCCGTTGATGCCGATCAGGCCGATGCGCTCACCGCGGTTGATCAGCAGGCTGACGCCATCCAGCAGCAGCCGCTCGCTGTATTGTTTGCTGACGTTTTCGACAGTTACCAGGTTCACGGAGCAGAGGATAGCACGGACGGGGACAAAGCACAAAAGTTGCGCCTTGTCCCCGCCGGTGACCGCTAGATGGGATAGAAGAAGGGCATGGCGGCCGGCGGCTCGTACTCCGGCTGTGGCACCGGCTGCATCTGCTGGGCGGCCAGGGCGATCACCTGCGCCGCGGTTGCCAGATCCAGTTGGCCGGTGTTGATCAGCAGGTGGTAGTGCGCGGGGTCCTGAGAATCCAGGTCGTAATAGCGCCTGACGTAGTCGCGCGCGGCCCGGTCATAGTCCTCGATTTGCAGTTGCGCCTCGGTGGAAGGGAGACTGTCCCGATCCATCAGCCGCTGGATGCGGTGCTCCGTGGGGGCGATGATGCGCACGTGCAGCACGCCGGGCCGGCCTTGCAGGATGGCCTGGCCGCCGCGGCCGACGATCACCACATTGCCGCGCTTGTAGGCGGCATCGACGACGCCGCGCACCATGGCGACGGCCTGGCTGTCGCTGATCCTGGTGGTGGCCGGCCGGCGCACGCCGTCGAGATCCTCCTGCCAGGTGCTCACCTCGGCCACGGTCAACGTGCGCCCCAGCAGGCGGTCGAGAAAGCCGAGGGAGCGTTGGTCGGTCTCCCGAAAGTCGACGATCTCGTTCTCGGTCAGGCCCAGGTCGCTGGCCACCTGAGCCATCATGGTCTTGTCGAAGATGGTGTAGCCCAGAATCTGGGCCACGTGGGCGGCGATCTCCTCGCCTCCGCTGGCATATTGGCGGGAAATGGTGATGGTAGCCATGGGAACCTCCTTGGCGAACACAGACAACGATGCTTCCCTGCCTCTATTGTAGCACGACCTGGGAACATGTCAATAGGGTCTGGGCTAATCTCAACGTAACTGCTCAGCCACAGGTGCCAGGCACTTGAATCTGCGTTTGCAGCAACGTCGTCGGAGGTAATTCT
>JACSRL010000207.1 GCA_014879765.1 Anaerolinea sp.
GTGCGTGTTAATCCGGGATGCGCTCCAGGTGTTTCCAACTGACATAGGCGCCGGCGCTGGTTTGGAGCACAAGGTTGTACAAATCTGCAATTCAATTGCAGATTTGTATAACCTTGTTTGCCGGCCTCGCCCAAGATCATTGGCGCAACGGCTTGTCAAAGCCCTGATTCTCGGTATACTACGATGCCGTCGAGTTACATCACCTATGGAACAGCCCCGGATATCTATTAAATTCAGGCGCGGCGATATAGTCAATGCGCGCGGACAAATAGGCGTTATCGTTGACGTCTTGGAGAGCGCCGAGACGGACAACGTGTGTTTGTATATACGCTTTGTGCATAACTTAGGCAATGCGCGGGCCTATGATATGCTGGAACTATCGCCGGAGAAGATGCTAGGGGTAGATCAATGGCGTCAGGCCAGTCGAGAGGACTTAGAAGCAGCGATAGCCAGGCGCAAGGGGCGATTGGATGAGGAAATTGGAGAGTTGCTAAGTATCACCCTGGCGGATAACAGTCGTTGAAGACGTCAGTATGCCTCACAAAATAAACGGCGGAAGCAGATGCGCCATCGCGTCTGCTTCCGCCGTTTGTTGTCTGCAAAATCAGCCGCGCCCGGCCCCGGGCTAGGCCAGCGCCAGCTCCAGGATCTCCTCGGCGATCTGATCCTCGGCCGCGCTCAGCGGGCCGGAGAGGGTCACGTCCAGGCTGAGCTGCCGCTTGCCGGCCTCGTCCAACACCACAGACGCGGTGACGGTGTCGCCGGGCCGGAACTCGCCGGCCAACACCCCTTCGCTCAGCTTGTCCTCCACGTGGTTCATCACCACCCGGCGCAGCGGCCGCGCGCCGAACTCCGGGTCGTAGCCCTCCTCGGCCAGGAAGAGGATGGCCTCGGGGGTCAGCTCCAGCTTGATGTCGTGCTCGGAAAGCTGGGCGTAGACCCGCTTCAGCTCCAGATCGACGATGCTGGTCAGCTCCTCCTTGGTCAGGTGGCGGAAGACCATGATGCCGTCCAGGCGGTTGAGAAACTCCGGCCGGAACTGCTGCTTCAGCGCCTCGGTCACCCGGTCGCGCATGTTTTCGTAGTCCTGCTCGCGCTTGGCGTCGTCGTCGGTGGTGAAGGCAAAGCCCAGCTTGCTGGCCCGCTTGATCAGGTTCGCGCCCACGTTGGAGGTCATCACCAGGATGGCGTTGCGGAAATCCACCCGCCGGCCCTTGGCGTCGGATAGGTGGCCATCCTCCATGATCTGGAGCAGCATGTTCTGCGCCTCGGGGTGGGCCTTTTCGATCTCGTCCAGCAACACCACGCAGTAGGGGCGGCGGCGCACGGCCTCGGTCAACTGGCCCCCTTCCTCGTAGCCGATGTAGCCGGGGGGCGCGCCCACCAGGCGGCTGACGTTGTGGCGCTCCATGAACTCGCTCATGTCCAGCTTGATCAGCGCCTCGTCGCTGCCGAAGAGGAACTCGGCCAGCGTCTTGGCCAGCAGCGTCTTGCCGACGCCCGTGGGCCCCAGCAGCATGAAGGTGCCGATGGGCCGTTTGGGATCCTTCAGGCCGGCGCGCGCGCGGCGCACCGCCTTGGAAATCGCCTTGATGGCCTCGCTCTGGCCCACCACTCGCTCGTGCAGCGCCTGTTCCATCTGCAACAGCCGCTCGCTCTCCTCGCCCGCGATGCGCTTGACCGGCACCCCGGTCCACATGGCCACCACTTCGGCCACGTCCTCGGCCGTCACCCGCGGCTTGCCGGCCAGCGTTTCCCAGCCGGCGCGCATCTGGTCGAGCTGATGGCGCAGCTCCACCTCGCGGTAGCGCAGGTCGATGGCGTCGTCGAAGCGTTCGCCGCTGATGGCCGCGTTCTTCTCCTTTTGCAAGGATTTCAGGTTGACGAAGGCCTCGCGCAGGTTGCTGGCCTCGGGCGACTTGTACATGCGCACCCGGCTGGCGGCCTCGTCCACCAGGTCGATGGCCTTGTCGGGCAGATAGCGGTCGGCCACGTAGCGCGCCGAGAGCTGAGCCGCGGCCACCAGCGCCTCGTCGGTGATCTCCAGCTTGTGGTGCTGCTCGTAGACGCCGCGGATGCCCTGTAAAATGGTGATGGTGTCCTCGATGGTCGGCTCCTCCACCAGCACCGGCTGGAAGCGCCGCTCCAGCGAGGCGTCCCCTTCGATGTAGCGGCGGTATTCGTCCAGCGTGGTGGCGCCGATGCACTGCACCTCGCCGCGCGCCAGGGCCGGCTTGAGGATGTTGGCCGCGTCCACCGCGCTGCCGGCCGAGCCTGCGCCCACCAGCATGTGTACCTCGTCGATGAAGAGGATCGCGCCGCTCTCCTTGATCTCCTCGATCACTTTCTTCAGCCGCTCCTCGAACTGGCCGCGGTACATGGTGCCGGCCACCAGCGAGCCCACGTCCAGCATCAGCACCCGCTTGTCCAGCAGCGTCTCCGGCGCGTCGCCGGCGATGATGCGCTGCGCCAGCCCTTCGACGATGGCTGTCTTGCCCACGCCCGGCTCGCCGATCAGCGCCGGGTTGTTCTTGGTGCGGCGGGAGAGGATCTGGATCAGCCGCTCGATCTCCTTCTCGCGGCCGATCACCGGGTCGAGCTTGTTCTCCTCGGCCTGGCGCGTCAGGTCCATGCCCAGTTGGTCGATCAGCGGGGTCTTGCTCTCCTGCTTCTTGCGCTCCAGGGTCTGTTCCCCTTCCAGCAGGCTCTTGGCCGTGGTGGTGCGCACCTTGTCCAGGCTGACGCCCAAGCTGCGCAGCACGTTGACCGCGATCCCTTCCCCCTCGCGCACCATGCCTAGCAGCAGATGCTCGGTGCCGATATACTGGTGGCCCATCAGGCGGGCCTCTTCCACGGAAAGCTCGATGACGCGCTTGGTGCGGGGGGCCAGCGTCGGCTTGCCGTAGGGGGGCCGGTCGCCCTTGCCCACGGCGCGTTCGATGGCCTTGATCACCTGCATCGGCTCCACGCCCAGCTCGCGCAGGACCTTGACCGCGACGCCTTGATCCTCTTTGACCAGGCCCAGCAGCAGATGCTCGGTGCCGATGTAGTTATGATTCAGCCGCTGGGCCTCTTCCTGCGCCATGGTCAGGACTTTGCGGGCCCGTTTAGAGAAGCGGTCCAACTTGTCAGACATGAGATACACTCCTTATGAGAGCGATTTTCGGCGAGGCTGCCGCTGGTGCGCCGTCGCAACGGGGCCGACACCGGGCATCACACCGCCATGCTGATTATAGCACAGAACATGGGGAAATGCGCAGTGAGGAGACACCCAGATTGGTGCAAGAGATTTCGGAAGTCGCCGCCGGCCAGGCAGAGCCGGTCGCGCGTGCATAAGCTGGTCGGGCCGCGGGCCGGCGATTTCCGAAATCTGGCGGGCTAAACAAAAGGAGGCTGAGATGGTCATTCTCTCAGCCTCCTTGCCATTGCTGTCAGCAGGGACGACGGTGCAGGGTCTATTCTTCGGCCACGGCCCAGTCGGCGCCCTCGTCATCGTCATCCAGGTCAGCCGCCCGCCAGTCCACTTCCGCGTACTCTTCCTCGGCGGCTCGCTTCAGGCTCAGGCCCATGCGCCGCCGGGCGGGGTCGATGCGGATGATGCGCAGGTTGAGCACATCCCCTTCTTTGACCACCTCACGCGGGTGTGTGACCCGATGGTTGGCCAGCTCCGAGATGTGGATCAAGCCTTCCAGGGTGCCGTCGACGCGGGCAAATGCGCCGAAGCTGGCCAGCTTGGTGATGATGCCCTCGACCACCTGGCCGACGGCATAGCGGTCATGCACCACGCTCCACGGCTCCGGCTCCAGCCGGCGCAGGCTCAGGCCGATGCGCTTGCGGTCGCGGTCCACGTTCAGCACGTAAACCTGGACCTCGTCGCCCACCTGGATCACCTCGTTGGGATGGTTGACGCGCGACCAGGAGAGCTCCGAAAGGTGGATCAGGCCGTCCGCGCCGCCCAGATCGACAAAGGCACCGAACTTGGCCAGGCTGCTGATGCGGCCCTTGCGCACGTCGCCCTTCTTCAGCTCGCCCAGCAGCTCATCCTTGCGGCCGCGCCGGCGCTCGCGCTGGGCCAGCCGTTCGGAGAGAATCAGCCGGTTGCGCTTGCGGTCCAGCTCCACCACCTTGAGCCAGAGCGTCTTGCCGACCATGCTGGCGTAGCGGGTCTCCTCGGTGGCGTCGCCCTTGACTTCGCCCTTGGTGACCAGTTGCGAGGCCGGGATGAAGCCGCGCACCTTGCCGACCCGGCAGATCACGCCGCCGCGGTTGAAGCCGATCACCGCGCTCTCGAACACGTCGCCCGATTCGAGCAACGCCTCGGCATCGCGCCAATCGCGCTCCTGCTGGGCGCGGCTGAGCGAGAGGACGATGTTGCCGTCGCGATCTTCGGGGCGCACCACGTAGACCACCACAGAATCGCCCACGCTCAGGCTGTCCAGGTACTCCTTGCCCAGGCGCTCCATCTCGCGCTGATGCACGAAGCCTTCGGACTTGGCGCCCACATCGACCAGAATCTCCGAGGGAGTGATGCTGACGATGATGCCGTCGCGCGTGTCGCCGGCCTTGAGCGGCTTATACTGGAAGTCATCGACCAGATCGGCCATGCTGGACAAGGCCATGTCTGCGTCGTCGTCCGCGAACTCGTCCAGATCGAAGGTGTCCACGGCCGCGACCACATGGTCTTCGTCGATCTCGATCACTTCGACGACCGCGACTGTGTCGTCCACGACGACTTCCACGACTTCCACGGCTTCAACAGCGGCTTCGGCGGCTGCTTCGACCGCGTCGGGAGCAGTAGATGCTTCCTCGGCGGCGGCCACAGCTTCGGCTGCTGCCTGGCCAACCATCTCGACAGACTCGTCTGCCGAGTTCACCAGCGATTCGGCCTCGGAAACCAGAGTATCGACGGCGGGGGCTGCGTCTTGTACGGCATCAGCTGCCGCCTCGACCGCCGCAGTCGTTTCGGTTTCTGCGACCTTCACGAGAGTGTCCATGTCATTCATGAGGGTTTAATGCTTCTCCTCCAAAAGAGTCGTAGGGTATTATACGAATAAGTCCACAATATGCAAGGACTGGACTCTCCGTTCACGAGAATCCCCCTGCGCGTCATGCAGAGAGCTCCCCTTCGGTCAAATTGAGGGCCGTTGAAGCATCCCGGTGAGGGGGTGACAAGGTGACAGGGTGACATCACCTTGTCACCTTGTCACCTTGTCATCCCCTCACCCCCTCACCCTATCATGCTGAGGCTCGGCGAAGCACACTTGCACCGCACTGCAAGTGCAGGTGTCCCCCTCTACTCGCCCACCAGCGCGATGGCCTCGATCTCCACCAGGCCGCCCAGCGGCAGGGCCGCCACCTGCACCGTGGAGCGGGCCGGCGGCGTCGCGCTGAAGGCCGCGCCATAGATCGCGTTCACCGCGGCGAAGTCGGACAGGTTTTGCAGGAAGATGGTGGTCTTGACCACCCGGTCCAGGCTGCTGCCGGCCGCGGCCAGAATCGCCGCCAGGTTGGCCATGGCCTGGCTCGCCTGGGCCTCGACTCCCTCGGCCAGCTTGCCGGTGGCCGGGTTCAGGCCAAGCTGGCCGGCGGTGAAGACCAGCGCGCCGGTGGAAACTGCCTGGGAATAGGGGCCGATGGCCGCCGGCGCGTCAGGGGTGGCAATGATCTGTCGTGTCATAGTGCTATCTCCTTGAGAAAGGGTAACTGTTCCGTTCAGAAACCGGGTTTTTCCTGTGCGAAAACCCGGTTTCTGAACGATAGGCCTCAGTCAGGAATGGCCAGGTTAGGGTTGGCGTAGCTGATCTGGCTGATGCGCATCAGCTTGTCCCAGCGGTGCTCCGACTGGATGATGCGGGTGGTGCCGGAGCGGGAGCGCATCACCATGGAGGTGGTCACTGCGCCGCCGCGCACGAAGCGCACCCCGTCCAACAGCTCGCCGTTGGTGATGCCGGTGGCGGCAAAGAAGACGTTGTCTCCCGCCACCAGGTCGTTGATGCCGAAGACGCGGTTCAGGTCGTGGCCATGCTCCTGGGCATAGCGCCGCTCCTCGTCGTTGCGCGGCCACAGCTTGCACTGCATGCCGCCGCCCAGGCACTTCAGCGCGGCCGCGGCGATCACCGCCTCCGGCGAGCCGCCCACGCCCATCAGCAGATCGATGCCGGTGCCAGGCCGGCCGGCCGCGATCGCGCCGGCCACGTCGCCATCGCGGATCAGCCGGATGCGCGAGCCGACCTTGCGCACGTCGGCGATCAGCTTCTCATGGCGCGGGCGGTCCAGGATCATTACCGTCAGGTCATCCACCGATTTGCCCAGGGCATGGGCCGCGGCGTGCAGGTTGTAGGCCACCGACTGGTTGATGTCGATCACATCCCGCGCCTCAGGGCCTACGGCGATCTTGTTCATGTAGACCAGGCTGCCGGGCGCGTACATGGTGCCGCGCTCGGCCATGGCCACCACCGACAGCGCACCGTTGCCGCCGGTGGCCGTCAGCGTGGTGCCGTCGATGGGATCCACGGCAATGTCCAGCGCCAGCCCCGCGCTCGCGCCCAACTGCTCGCCGTTGAAGAGCATGGGGGCTTCGTCCTTCTCCCCCTCGCCGATGACGATGATGCCCTGCATCTCGATGGTGTTCAGGATCAGGCGCATCGCGTCGACTGCCGCCTGATCGGCCGCGTTCTTGTCGCCGCGGCCCATCCAACGCGCCGCGGCCAGCGCGGCCGCCTCGGTGACGCGCACTAACTCCAGCGCCAGATTGCGATCGGGTTGTTCAGCCATGGGACTATCCTCCTCATTGAGAATGAACGGTTTGTTCCGTCAGCGACGTTGCTGTTTGTCGATTATAGCACAAATCCGGCTGAAGAATGCAAGTGGCGCATGCAGCGCCTTCAGTAGATGCCGGTCAATGGGGCAGGAGCGTGGCCCAGTAATAGACGATGGGGATGGCGATCAGCAGGGTGTCGATACGGTCCAACACGCCGCCGTGGCCGGGGATCAGCGTGCTGGAGTCCTTGGCGTGTACCTGGCGCTTGAGCATCGACTCGGCCAGGTCGCCCAGCGGCGTCACCAGCCCCAGCAACAGGCCCAGCGCCAGCCCTTCGAGCCAGGCGATGCCCACCAGGTAGACTCCCAGCAGTGTGACCATCAGGGTGGTGGCTGCCGCGCCGGCCAGGTAGCCCTCCCAGGTCTTTTTGGGGCTGTGGCGCGGCCACCAGGGGTGGCGGCCAAAGGCGCGGCCGGCGAAGTAGGCGCTGACGTCGTCGGTCCAGACCGCCAGCGCGGCCAGCGCCAGCCAGAGCAGGCCCTGTGGTGCGGCGCGCAGCGCCAGGGCATGGCCCAGCAGCCAGCCCAGATAGAGCGCGCCGGCCAGCGCCAGGGCCCACTCGGTGATCGGCTGGGCGGTTTTGCGCCACAGGGCCAACAACAGCGCGCCGATGACGGCCACCGTCAGCAGCAGGCCCAGCGGCAGAAGCTCCGGCCACTGCGCCTGCGCGACGAAGAGCAGGCTGAGCGCGGCCGTCAGCGCCAGTGAGGGTTGAAATCCGCCCTGCCGCAGCAGCTTGCAGTATTCCCAACTGGCCAGGCCAGCCGCCGCGGCTATCAGCGCCAGGAAGGGCCAGCCGCCCAGAATCGCCGGAATCATGACGATCACCAGCAGCACGGCGGCGCTGATCACCCGTGTGCGCAGCATGTCAGCCCACTTTCACCTTGCCAAAGCGGCGGTCGCGCTCGCTGTAGGTGACGATCGCGCGATAGAGCTCCCCTTCATCGAAATCAGGCCAATAGGTGGGGGTGGCGTAGTACTCGGCATAGGCCGCCTGCCAGATCAGGAAATTGCTCAGGCGGTATTCGCCGCCGGTGCGGATGATCAGGTCAGGATCGGGCAGGCCGTGGGTGTAGAGGTAATCGCCCAACAGATCTTCGCTGACCTGATCGGGCGGCACGTGGTCGGCCATCAGGCGCTGCACCGCGTCGATGATCTCAGCCCGGCCGCCGTAGTTGAAGGCCACGTTGAGCACGATGCGGGTGTTGTGGCGGGTGAGCTCCAGCGCGGCCAGGATCTGGCGGCGCAGCGTGTCGGAGATGCCCACCAGGCTGCCGCTGTGGCGGATCTGCACCCCGTTGGCGTGCAGCTCCCCCATCTGATCGTTCAGTGAGCGGCTGAGCAACTGCATCAGGGTGCGCACCTCGGCCGGGGGGCGGGCCCAGTTCTCGGTGGAGAAGGCGTAGATGGTCAGAACCTTGATGCCAAAGGTCACTGACGCTTCCAGCACGCGGCGAATGTTGGTGGTGCCGGCGCGGTGGCCCATGAAGCGCGGCTGGCCGCGCTGCTGCGCCCAACGGCCGTTGCCGTCCATGATGATCCCGAGGTGTACGGGCGCGCGCGCGGCGTGGTCCATCGTGTCGTCCTGGCTCACGGTCTTAGACCTCCAGGATCTCCTTCTCTTTGTCCTCGAGCAC
>JACSRL010000122.1 GCA_014879765.1 Anaerolinea sp.
GGCGCGTGCTCGGCCAGGGTGGCATGGACGGCCTTCTGCACGGCGCGAAAGAGGACCCGCTCCTCGCGAAAGCGCACCTCGGCCTTGGCCGGATGGACGTTGACATCCACCAGTTCAGGGTCCAGCTCGATCATCAGCACCGACACCGGGTGGCGTCCCACCATCAGCCGGTTGCGGTAGGCTTCGGTGACCGCGTAGGCCAGGCTGCGGTCCTGGATCGCGCGGCGGTTGAGGAAGAAGAGGATGTGGTTGCGGTTGGAACGGCTGAGGGTGGGCAGGCCCGCGTAGCCAGTGACGCGGGGAGTGGCCTGCACGTCGCCGTTGCTATCGCCCACGGCGACCAGTTGCCGGCCCACGTCCAGCCCCCAGACCTTGACCAGCACGTCGTACAGCCGGCCGCTGCCGGTGGATTGAAAGACCAGCCGGCCGTCGGAGACCAGGCTAAAGCGCCGCTCAGGGAAGGCCATGGCAAAGCGCTGCACCACGTCGACGATATGGCCCGATTCGGTGGCGGGCTGGCGCAGAAATTTCAGGCGGGCCGGCACGTTGTAGAAGAGATTCTCCACCGTGACCACCGTGCCCGGCGGCGCGCCCTTGGCCTCCTGGCTGACCAGATGGCCCCCCTCGACGCGCCACTGGCTGCCGACGGCCTCGTCCCCGTGGCGGGTGAGCAGCGTTACCTGCGCCACCGAAGCAATGGAGGCCAGCGCCTCGCCGCGAAAGCCCAGGGTGGCGATGTGCTCCAGGTCGTCGGCGCTGCGCAGCTTGCTGGTGGCGTGGCGCTCGAAGGCCAGCGCAGCCTCGCCGGCCGGGATGCCGTGGCCGTTGTCCACCACCCGCACCAGCCGGCGGCCGCCTTCACCCACCTCGACGCGAATCTCATCGGCGCCCGCGTCCAGGCTGTTCTCGACCAGTTCTTTGACGGCCGAGGCGGGGCGTTCGACAACTTCACCTGCGGCGATTCGGCTGGCGACCTCAGGGGCAAGCACTTGAATGGGCATGGCCGCATTGTAGCACAGGCCACACCCGACAAAGAAATGTCTCCGCCCCATAGCATGTTCTGCTGTTGTGGGCTGTTTTGCTTTTGCCGGAGAGCCGTGGATTTACAGACCTCATGGCTGTGATGGCCGCCAGGCCGGACTATGAGCGTGCTGAATACTCCATATTTCTCGCTGCTGATCGTCTACCACATGAACGGTAAACCCTTGGCTGTCCAACAAGGTGTTGACGAATTCCAGGTTGCCGGTCGCAGAGTCCAGATCAGCAGCCAATTGAAGCGTGCTATAGCCTCTTAAGGCGCCCTGAGGCGGAAGAATCTCTCGTGGCCGTAAGACAAAGCTACTGGACGCCGCCTCCTGAGCCAGAGCGGTAAATGCGAGCAGGCCATCATCTTCCGTGAAATCGGGTTCTATGGCATTAGATCGACTCCAAGCAGGCATGTAGATATCGTTATGACGTTCCATTCTGTAGAGAACTATGTCATTCGATACGGGACACAGCGTCGTGCTCTCCCGCAATGGCAGGAACATCTGCCAGAAAGAAATCGCTACGTCAGGTGACTGATGACGCCAGGCAATTCCGGCATCCTCGCCCCAGGCAGCTGGCGCAATACTCGTGATTTCATCACAGATCAATTCAGCTGGCATGATCGATTGGCGGGTCAGTGAAGTCAAATCAAGAACCCACCAGGCTGAGGCCACGCCTGATGTTAGCGAGGGATCCCTGGACACTTGCGTGAAAGGCTGAACAATAGCCAACGTCCGTCCATCAGAGGCAAGCTGCCACTCCAGCGGCACGCCATAGGTCTCAAATCCTGCCGGATCCTCTTCGACAGGCACGCCTCCTTGAGTTTGGATGTCCAAAACCCCTGTTTTTCGGTCAAAGAAGCCCAGGAAGTTTAGGAAGGTTTCCTTGTCTGATTGCAAGGAACCCTTGCTCATAATGTCGAGCAGGATGGTGTCTTGATTGACGAACAAGGGACGCGCGTACTGCCACCGTGGAATGGGCCACATCTGTAGACGCACTGGCGCGGTGAGGAGCGAGTCTGGCTCGGTTCCGTCCAAGAGGCGAGTTGTCTCGAGGGACTCCCGATCGAAGAACCATACCTCTGTTCTATAAGCAGATGAACCGACGTACCATTCGGCATCAGGGATGGTAGAGACATAAACCAACCCTGCGCTGTCTGGCGACCAGGTTGCGTCGGTATTGGTTTCCCCTGCAATGGTATGCTCTTCTCCCGTAGATAGGTTCACCAGCGTGAGCTTGCCAGGAAGCGTTTCGTGCCAGAGCGCGCTGCCGTCCGGCGCCCAGCCGTAGCGCACGATCTGGCCACTCTCAGTGATACGTCGTGGAGCAGTCTTGGGGCGCGACACGTCTGCCAACCAGATATCTCCCGAGGAAATATAGCTCAACTGATAGGCTTGCCTGCCAGATAGGGTTGAATGCGGCTCCAACGACAGCAACGGAGTTGCAGGAAGGGGGGCGCTGGAAGCCGCGGGTGAGGCTGGAGCTGTTCCAACAGCAACGGATGCAGGAGGAGAAGATTGACTTGGAGCATAGCAGCCGGCAATGCAGATCAGCATCACAAGGAAGCACCATCTTCTGATCAATACCTTAAAGGTTTCTTTCGATAGTCTATTAGCCATAGCATGGATTCCTCGAACCACCGATGTTATCTACTGTGCCATCGACATGCAATCCTATGGATTCACCAAAGGCTAGCACCGTGTTAGGCTAGATATTACCCTTGTCATTCTGAGCGAGTCCTACGAATACACCACGATTAGCTGAACACCAGCGAAGAATCCCGGCGCCTGACAACGGGGGATTCTTCGCTGGACTGTCGCAAAAAGGGGGATGACGGTCAAACCCGCTCAGAATGACAACTGCGAATACCTGGTTAACAGAGCGCTAGCACAAGTACGAGGAGACTGTTACTGCATGGACAACATCGTCAGCAGGAACAAATGCAGCCATACAGAAATGATAGCATATCTCTGCAAATCTGTCATCGGGAGAATCCCCCATTTACATTGGGAATACTCTCCATCTCAACTCTACTTGATTCTACGTCAGTTCGCATCACGCGCTGCGTCACAAGGAGAAAGCCAGTTTTGCCAAATGGAGTCAAATCGGGTACAATCGGTGTGACGCAGTGCGGCATAAAATTTGAATGACCCAACGCCTCGGGCGGCCAGACCAAACATGCAGGGTTGCAGACCGATGATGACGTGTCAGATGATCACCGCCGATCCATTATTCGCAGGGTATGCCATTTTCCCCGGCCTGCCGGCAGGCGCGTTTGCGCCGCGCCCGGTAGGCCGTTTTGTTTCTGCCGGCCCCGTCCGGCGCTGATTTTTCGTCCAACCCGCCGGTCGCAGCCGCTGCGCTGCGCCATTCAATAACGAGGAGCATAAGTCGATGAAGGACATTGTGATTGTTGGCGGCGTTCGCACCCCCACAGGCAACCACGGCGGCGCGCTGCGCGCCAAGACGGCCGTCGACCTGGGCGTGCTGGCTTTCAAGACTCTGATCGAACGCACCGGTGTCGATCCGGCCCTGTTCGACGATGTAATCGTCGGCTGCGCCGGCCAGCCCTCCGAGGCGGCCAACATCGGCCACGTGCTGGGGCTGATGGCTGGCGTGCCGCAGCATGTGCCCGGCTACACCGTGCACCGCAACTGCGCCAGCGGCATGGAGGCCATCGTCAGCGGCTACCGCGCCGTGGCCTCCGGCGAGGGCGACATGTACCTGATCGGCGGCACCGAGAGCATGAGCAACGCCCCCTATCTGGTCAAGGGCGCGCGCTGGGGCCTGAAGCTGCGCCACGGCGAGCTGACCGACGGCATCTGGGAGGCGCTGACCGACCCGGTGTGCGGCCTGATCATGGGCGCCACGGCCGAGAACCTGGCCGAGCGCTATGAGATCAGCCGCGAGCAGCAGGACAAGTACGCGGTGGAGAGCCACAAGAAGGCCTTCCGCGCCCAGCGCATGGACAAGTTCAAGGATGAGATCGTGCCGGTGGAGATCGTCAAGCGGGTGGCAGGCCAGGAGGTGGCGCGCGAGGTGGTTTCCCAGGACGAGGGAGTCAACCCCACCCTGACCGTCAGCAAGGCCGCGCTCTACCCCACCGTCTTCAAGAAGGGCGGCACGGTCACGCCGGCCAACGCCTGCCCGCTGAACGACGCCGCGGCCGCGTGCATCGTCACCACGGCTGACCGGGCGGCTGAGCTGGGGCTGAAGCCGCGGGCCCGCATCGTCAGCTACGCCTTCGTGGGCGTGGACCCGGCCTACATGGGCATCGGCCCGGCCTATGCCATGCCCAAGGCGTTGAAGAAGGCCGGCCTGACCATGGACGATATCGGCGTGGTCGAGCTGAACGAGGCCTTCGCGGCCCAGGTGATGGCCTGCGGCATCGAGATGGAGCGCCAGGGCCACAACTGGGACTGGAAGAAGGTCAACCCGCTGGGCGGCGGCATCGCCCTGGGCCACCCCATCGGCGCCACCGTGATCAAGCTGGCCATCACCATGATGGGCGAGATGGAGCGCGAAGGCCACAAGTACGGCATGGTCACCATGTGCGTCGGCGGCGGCCAGGGCGGCGCGATGATTTTGGAGAATTTGAGTGCGTGAGGCGCGAGGCGTAACGAGTAACTCGTAACACGTAACACGTAACCCGGAATCTGTGCATGTGTCCTGTGTTTCCGCTTGCGCGGAAGGCTCCGGTTACGCATTACTCGTAACTCGTAATCCGGAATCTGTGCATGTGTCCTGTACCTCCGTCTGGCGCGCAAGCTTCCGGTTACGCATTACTCGTTACTCGTTACGCCAAAGACGCCCCTACGCATCCAACACAGAAAGAGGTTAAGCTATGTACATATTCAAAGCAGGTGTCGTCGGCGCCGGGTTTATGGGCGCGGAGATCGCCCAGGTGATCAGCTTCAGCGGGCTGCCGGTGGTGGTCAAGGATGTGGACCCGGAGATGCTCAAGAAGGCTGAGGAGCACATCCGCGAGATCTACCAGAGCCGCGTGGACAAGGGCAAGATGACCCAGGGCGAGCTGCGCGACAAGATGGACCTGATCGAGTTCACCCTGGACTACGAGTCCTTCGAGGACGCCGATTTCATCATCGAGGCCGTGCCGGAGCGCATGGACCTCAAGGTGCAGGTCTTCCAGGAGCTGGCCAAGGTGGCGCCGGAGACGGCCATCTTTGCCTCCAACACCTCGGCGCTGAGCATCTCGGAGATGGGCCACAAGGGCGGGCGGCCGGAGCGCACGGTGGGCATGCACTTCTTCAGCCCGGCGCACGTCATGAAGCTGGTGGAGATCATCCCCGGCCTGGACACCACGCAAGAGGTGATCGACGACACGGTGCAGTTCACCGAAAGCCTGCGCAAGATCGCGGTGGTGGTCAAGGAATGCCCCGGCTTCCTGGTCAACCGCCTGCTGGCCCCCTACCTGGGCGAGGCCATGATGGCGCTGCAAGAGGGCGCGGCCACGGCTGGCGAGATCGACGAGGCCATGGTCGAGTTCGGCATGCCCATGGGCCCCTTCACCCTGCTGGACTTCATGGGCATCGACGTCAGCGCGCACGCCGGCGCCTACATGACCAGCGAATATGGCCCGCGCTTCGAGTCGCCGGAGATCCTGAAACGGCTGGTGGCGGCCGGCCGCTACGGCGAGAAGACGGGCGGCGGCTTCTATGGCTATGGCGAGCAGAGCGACGCGCCGGTCCGGGAGATGATCGCCGAGATCCAGGCCAGCGGCATTCCCCAAGGCCCCTTCTCGGTGGAGCGGCTGGTCTACCCCATGATCAACGAGGCGGCCATGATCGCCCAGGAGGGCATCGCCTCCATCCCGGACATCGACATGGCCATGATCGCCGGCACCGGCATGTCCTACCAGGGCGAGCGGGTCGGCCCGCTGGCCATCGCCGACGAGATCGGCCTGGACGTGGTGCTGGCCGGGCTGGAGGAGATGCTGCACGCCCCCTGGGGCGGAGAGCGCTTCCGCCCCTCCCTGCTGCTGAAGACCAAAGTTCGCGCCGGTCACCTGGGCAAGAAGAGCGGCCGCGGCTTCCACGAGTATATGAGCTGGTGAACGGTAAACGGTAAACCGATCACCGACCACCGACCACCCAAGATCAAACGAGGAGACAACACCCCCATGGCAGAGTACCAGAATATCAAATTCGGCGTGCAGGACCGCATTGCTGTGATCGCTATCGACCATCCGCCGGCCAACGCTTTCGACCGCCGCACCCTGGAAGAGCTGGGCGCGGCCATGGACGAGGCGGCCGGCAATGCCGAGGTCAAGGCAATCGTCCTGACCGGCGCGGGGCAGTTCGCCTTTGTGGCCGGCGCCGACATCAAGGAGATCAAGGGCATGGAGGGCGACGAGGCCGCCATCCGCGCCTACATGCAGAGCGGCCAGGTGCTGTTCAGCAAGATCGAGGCCTGCCAGAAGCCGGTGATCGCGGCCATCAACGCGGTGGCGCTGGGCGGCGGCCTGGAGCTGGCGCTGGCCTGCCACATGCGCATCGCCGGCGACAAGGCCCGCTTCGGCCTGCCGGAGATCAACCTGGGCATCATGCCCGGCTGGGGCGGCACCCAGCGATTGCAGCGCGTCGTGGGCAAGGGCAAGGCCATCGAGATGATCCTGACCGGCGACATCATCAACGCGCAGGAGGCCTATCGCATCAACCTGGTCAACAAGGTCGTCCCGGCCACGGCTGTGGTCAAGGAGGCCATGGGCCTGGCCAAGAAGATCAGCGAGAAGGGCGCGGTTTCCATCGCCAAGGCGCTGGAGGCCATCAACGCCGGCGCTGATCTGCCGCTGGCCGAGGGCCTGGCCGTGGAACTGGACGGCATCACCGGCCTGGCCATGACCAACGACGCCCGCGAGGGCATCCTGGCCTTCATCGAGAAGCGCCGGGCGAATTTCTCGGATAGCTAATCAGTTGACAGTGAGCAGTTGGCAGTGAACAGTGAACAGTAAACAGTTGACAGTGAACAGTAAACAGACCTGCATTTCTGTTCACTGATCACTGTTCACTGACCACCGTTCACTCTGATCGCTGATCACTGTTCACTGTTCACCGATCACTGACCAAGGAGGCACCCATGCACTTTGCCTTCACCGAAGAGCAAGCCATGTTCCGTGACATGTTCGCGGACTTTGCAGCCAAAGAGGTGGAGCCGCGCGCCGAGCACATGGCCGAGGACGAGGATGTGCCGGCCAGCCTGCTGAAAAAGGCCGCCATGCAGGGCTTTCTGGGCGCGTTGACGCCGGAAGACTACGGCGGCGCGGCGCTGGACCCCATGAGCTACATCCTCCTGCTGGAGGAGATCGCCAAATCGGACATGAGCACCGCCATGGTGCTGCACGTTCACAACAGCCTGGTCAGCCAGGCCATCCTGCTCTGCGGCAGCGAGGCGCAGAAGGAGGAATGGCTGCCCATGCTGGCCGAGGGCGCGGCCTTCGGCGCCTGGGCCCTGAACGAGCCCGACTCCATCGCCCTGGGTTCGATGCAGGCCATGGCCAAGGCCGACGGCGCGGGCTATCTCCTGCACGGCACCAAGGCCTGGGTCTCCAACGCGGGCATCGCCGGGCTGTACGTGATCTTTGCCAACGCGCCGGAGGGCCCCACCGCCTTTCTCGTGCCGGCTGACGCCGCCGGGCTCAAGCGGGGCCATCGCGACAAGACCCTGGGCATGCGCGGCGTGCAGATCCACCCCCTCTACCTGAACGACGTGGCTTTGCCGGCCGAAAACGTGCTGGGCAAGCCGGGCGGCGCGCAGGAGGTGCTGGACCAGGTGACTGACTTCTCGCGGCTCTCCATGGCGGCCATCGCGCTGGGCGGCGCGCAGCATGCGCTGGACCTGGGCGTGGCCTTTGCCATCGACCGCAAGCAGTTCGGCAGCGAGATCGCGCTCAAGGGCGCGATCCAGGGCTACATCGCCGACTCGGCGCTGGAGATCGAGACGCTGCGCAGCCAGATCTACCGCTGTGCGTCGCTGACCGAGCAGGGCAAGCTGGACCGCGAGGCGGCCGCCATCGCCAAGCTGTGGGCCAATCGCGTCGCCTACCAGGTGGGCAACCGCATGATCCAGACCCACGGCGGCTACGGCTACATCCTGGACTACGCCATCGGCCGCGTCTTCCGCGACTGCCGCACCGTCGAGGGCATCGAGGGCACCAACCGGTCGCAGCAGACAGCCATCGCCAAGAGTGTGCTGGCGGCGCATGGCTTTGCGGCGTGACACGTAATGCGTAACTCGTAACCCGGAGTCTGTGTATGTGATCTTTGGTTGCGTAATGCGTAACGAGTAATGCGTAACTCGTAACCCGGAGTCTGTGTATGTGATCTTTGGTTGCGTGATGCGTAACGAGTAATGCGTAACTCGTAACCCGAAGTCTGTGTATGTGATCTTTGGTTGCGTGATGCG
>JACSRL010000441.1 GCA_014879765.1 Anaerolinea sp.
GCGCCATGACCTTGGTCTGCGAGACAAAAACCCGGTTTCTCATGCCATTCTACGTGCAGGGGCCGAACGGCGCAAATTGTTGGTTGCACAACCGGGGCTTGACGCTCATAGTCACTTAGGCTATCATGTAGTCACACAGCCCCAGGAGGTGCAACGATGACACCAACAACCATCGGCATTCGCGATCTGAAAGTCCATTTGAGCAATTACGTTCAGCAGGCAAAAGCTGGCAACGTTGTCATCATCACCGAACGAGGAGAGCCGATAGCCAAGCTGACGCCCATCCGTCCCACCGTCAAACAGCGGCTGGACGAGTTGATCGAGGCGGGGTTACTGGAATGGAGTGGGCAGCGGCTGTCCCCGTTCACGCCCGAGGTCGTTCCGCATGGCGACAGGACGGTGGCTGACCTGCTCCTGGAGGATCGCGAATGATCCTCTATCTCGACTCCAGTGCGCTTGTGAAACGATACGTCCTCGAGACCGGCTCACAGGCGGTCGTCCAGGCCATGACCCAGGCAACAGTCGCCGGCGCCGCCGTCATCACACGGGCTGAGGTGGCGGCCGCATTTGCTAAAGCGGTGCGCATGGCTGCGTTGACGCGCGACGAGGCACAGACCTGCCTGGAACAATTTCGACGTGACTGGCCGCATCTGGTTCGCACACGCGTGACTGAGACCACGGTCGCGCGGGCCGATCAGTTGGCTTGGCAGTATCAACTGCGGGGCTACGATGCCGTACATCTGGCCGCGGCGCTTCTCTGGCAAGAGACGCTGGGTGAGATGGTGACTCTGGCTACCTTCGACCAGAAGCTGTGGCAGGCAGCCACACAGGCTGGTCTACTGCCATATCCCCTGGATCTATCCGGCAGGATCGTCTGACCATATCCCCTGACTTCCATCAAGCTGCCCGGCAGATGCGTTGAGCCCCCTGGAAATACGAGTCGAGTAGATTCTGGCAGCGTCTGTCAACGATTGTTTACGCGAGCAACAGGCTTTCGCCAGCCCGGTGTCGCCGCCAGAACCGTATCGAGACCCAACTTGTACAACGCGGCGACCCGCTGGCTGGTCTCGATGCGCAGACATCCGGAAGCGCCGCGTGCCGCGGCTGCCGGTCGTGTGCAGCAGGTATGGACGGCGCGCCCGTCGTTGCAATGGTCGTCATGGGCTATGATCCGAAAAGTCCTGCGGCAGATACAGCTTGTCATGGAAGGTCTGCGATCCACCTGCAGGAGGGCCTTGCCGAATACGCTCGATCAGCGCCTCTGGCGTGGCATCCCATAGTTCCTCAATCCACCAGGTGACGCCCGCCTCTTTCCAAGAAAGAAGTTGGGCTTCTTGCTGATTGGCATTCAGTCCTGCTGTCTTGCCTCCAATCACGATATCAAATGGGGTGGCCGCAGGGCGATACGCCTCTACATAGCTTTTCATTGCACGGATGTCCTGCGGTGTGACCTCTTCAGGTTTGCCATCCACACTCCATTTCTCTGCAAACAATCCATCGCACTTGAGGATACGCTGTTTTGATCTCTCACGCGGCCAGAGCAGAGGAACCCAAAGCGGTATGCGCGGCTGGCGAATGGGCCTCGGCGGATAATACTGCTCATCCAGCAGAGTCAGTTTCACCTGAAAGTGCTTTCCGGCAAAGTCAAACTGCTGGCCATGATACATCAGACTCAGGATGTCGATGGTTTCATCCAGCATCTCAGCCCTGGTTCTGGCATCGGTCACTTCGTCTGGAAAGCCCTGCCAGCCCATCCAGGTTGCGCCCGTGCCCAGGCCCAGGATCAAACGACCATTCGACAGTTGATCCAACGCGATCGACTCGCTGGCAATCTTCCAGGGGCGTCTGAGGGGTGCGGGGATCACCATCGTGCCCAAATGTATCCGACTGGTCGTCATCGCCGCTGCTGCCAGGCCGATCATCGGGTCTTCGCACCAGATGGCGTCACCCAGGAAGCAACCATCCCAACCCATCTCCTCTGCCAAGCGCGCCGCTTCTGCAACCAACGGGGTTCGATTGTAGGGGAATGCCAGACCAAATTTCATGGCCACACCTGTCTACGACCCCTGCTGCATGGCGCGCTGGGCCGCTTGGGTGAGAAAGGCGCTGCGGCTGAGGCCCTGCGCCCTGGCGTGGCGATCGATGCGCTCCAGGCTCATGGGATCAGGCAGCGATTCGCCATCAGCCATCAGCCCTTCGACATGGAAGGGCAGCGCCTCACGCGCCATGTCCCTGGCCTCGTCCAGCGTCGCGCCGGCCGTGATACAACCGGGAAAATCGGGAAAGGTGACGGTATAGTCGCTGTCAGGATCTTTATGGACAAATGCCAGATAGCTGCGCATGATAATCTCCTGAGCAAAACCGGCCTGCTTGAGGATGCTGAGATTCCATGATACGCATCTGATACACACTGTCAAGCCGTGGGATTCAAGCGCGATCAGCCCGCGCTTGTTTCTCCAACTGCGCCAACCTATGCTAGAATACACGCCGCCCGTGAGCGCGGCCGGCTGGCCGCGGCGGGCTATCAGCCAGGAAAGCGATCGATGCAGACAGTTGTCATCACCGGCGTCAGCGGCTATTGGGGCCAACGGGTGGCGCAGCAGTTGCTGGCCATGCCCGATCTGCGCGTCCTGGGGGTGGACCGGCGGCCGCCGGCCGAGCTGCTGCCGGGGCTGGATTTCATCAAGGCCGACATCCGCAACCCGCTGTTGGTGGAGCTGCTGCGCGCCGAACAGGTGGACACCCTGCTGCACCTGGCCTGGCGGCAGCGGCAGTGGCGCCGTGAGGAGGATTTCGAGAGCAACGTGCTGGGCGCCATGCAGCTCTTCGGCGCGTGCGTGGACGCCGGGGTGCAGCAGGTGGTCTGGCCCAGCAGCACCGCGGTCTACGGCGCGCAGCCGGAGAACCCCCTCTACATGCCCGAATCCACGCCGCTGGCCGCCCGCTCCTCCTACGCCTGGCTGCACGACACGCTGGAGGTGGAGCGCTTCATCGCCAGCTTTGCAGCCGAGTACCCCGGCACGCGCTTTGCCGTGCTGCGCTTTGCCAACATCATCGGGGTGGAGGTGGACTCGCCGTTGACCCGCCTGCTGCGCCAGCCGGTCTGGCCCGATCTGCTGGGCTTCGACCCGCTGCTGCAAGTCATCGACGCCGACGACGCGCTGGCCGCGCTGGTGCATGCCGCCCGCAGCCCGCTGGACGGCCCCATCAACCTGGCCGCGCCCGGCATCCTCTCCCTCTGCCAACTGGCAGGCCGGCTGGGCCGCCCCACCCTGCCCATTCTCCACTGGCTGGTCTACTGGGGCTGGCCGCTGATGAGCAGCCTGCCGGCCGGCCGCGAGCTGCTGGCCTGGTTCCCCCTGGAGCCGGACTATCTGCGCTATCCCTGGATCGCCGATCTGAGCCGCATGCAGGGCGAGCTGGGCCTGCTGCCTCAATGGAGCGCGCGCCAGGCAGTGCAGCGCCTGGTGGAGGGGCTGCGGGTGGCCGGCTATCAGGCCGCGGCCGCAGAGCAGCCCTACGCCGCGGATCAGCTTGAGCGCGTGCTGGCCCAGCGCGGCGCGGCCGCAGCCGGCCGTGTGCAGGTGGACGTGCTATGAGCGAGCCCGCGGCCCCCGGCCAGGCTATGAACGACGACGGCTGGCTGGCCATCGATGACCGCGCCGCGGCCACGCCGCCGGCCGCGCCGCAGGCCGATTTCGGCGACGGGCTGGCCATCGACGACCGGCTGACCGCGCAGCGCCAGCAGGAGAGCGAGCGGCAGGGGCGTCTGCACGAGGAGCTGAGCCGCTTCGCCGGCGCGGCGCAGCGGCTGGCGCCCCCCGGCGCTGAGGCGCTGGCCCCCAACGTGCAGGAGATGCAGCGCCAGCTCAGCCGGCTGCTGGGCCCCCTCTACCCGCGCCAACTGATCGAGCAGGGGGGCGTCTGGCTCAACCCGGATCTGTGGCGGGGCGCGTGGTATGTGAGCAGCTACCTGCTGGCCGCGCAGACCGGCAGCCTGCGCCGCCGGCTGGCGGGCGAGTACGAGATCGACGATTTCGGCCGCGACCAGGGCTTCATCGACCTGCTGATGCCGCTGATGCAGTTCTTCTATCGCAACTACTGGCGGGTGGAGGTCAGCGGCAGCCAGCATGTGCCGGAGCAGGGACGCGGCCTGCTGGTGGCCAACCATTCCGGCGTGCTCCCCTTCGACGGCGCGATGCTGGGGGTGGCGCTCTACAACGAGACGGCCAGCCAGCGTCTGCCGCGCGCGCTGGCCGATTCCTGGTTCCCGACGCTGCCCTTTATCTCCACCCTGCTGCACAAGACCGGCCAGGCGCCGGCCCATCCCATCACCGCGCTGCGGCTGCTGGAGCGGGATGAGCTGGTGGTGGTCTTCCCTGAGGGCACCAAGGGCATCGGCAAGCCCTATCGCGACCGCTATCAGTTGCGGCGCTTTGGCCGCGGCGGCTTCATCAAGGTGGCGCTGCAGGCCGGCGCGCCCATCGTGCCGGTGGCCATCGTCGGCGCGGAGGAGATCTACCCCATGATCGGCCGGGTGGAGCCCGTCGCCCGGCTGCTGGGCATGCCCTATTTCCCGCTGACCCCCACCTGGCCATGGACGGGGCCGCTGGGGCTGGCGCCGCTGCCCACCAAGTGGTTCATCGATATCGGCCAGCCGATCCACCTGGACGGCTACGACGCGCGCGCCGCGGCCAATCCGGCCATCGTCGCCCGGCTGAGCGATCAGGTGCGCGCGGTGATCCAGCGCATGCTGCTGGAGCGGCTGGCCCAGCGCCGGTCGGTGTTTTTTGGCTGATCGCGCCCTGAGCTTCGGAAGCCGCCGCCGGAGCCGCCATGCCGCCCATGCGCCTGCGACAGTACCTTGTCAGGTACGGCGGCGCCTTCCGAAGTCTTGAGATTGAAAAGAGGAGACCCCGAGATGCCCGTTTACCAAAGCTCAGAGCAGTTCTACGCGATTCTGGAAGAAGGCTTTCGCCGCATGGCCGCTGACCCGCACGCGCTGGACGATTTCCAGCGGCGGCGCATGCTGGTGACGCTGCAGACCACCGCCCCGGAGACCCTCATCGTCTTCGATGGACGCGTGAACCCGGTGCAGGTGAGCTATGGCCAGGTCAACGGTCGGGCCGATCTGGGGTTGAAGATGTCCACCGATCTCCTACATCAGATACTGATGGAAGAGGCCAGCGTCAAGCAGTCCTTCATGTCGGGGGCGGTGCAGGTGTCGGGCAACGTCTTTCGCGCCCTGCAACTGGCGGATCTCTTCCATCAGATCCAGCGCGTCTATCCCCAGGTCAGGCAGGATCTGGCGGGCGGGGTGTAGCATGAATCAGAATTCGGAAGTGGCGGCCTGCCGCAGGCCGCCACTTCCGAATTCTCGCCGCGGTCCTCAGATCACCCGGTCAAGCTGGCGGTCCAGCGTCTCCAGGGTGTGCTTGAGCAGATCGACCCACCCATCGAAGTGAGAAGAAGCAGGCGGCGGCGGCTTGGGGGCGTCGCTGCTCCCTTCCAGCACGCGCTGCACCACCGTGGGGTCATGTTGCGATTCGGCGATCTCGGCCAGATGGGCCACCACGCCGCTGCGGGAGATCCGGATGTCGTAGCGCGCCAGCGTTTCCTTGAAGCTCTCGTAGTCGCCGGCCAGGTCGACGCTGACCGAGCGAAAGCCATGCTCGGCGATCTTGACCCGATCCTGCAGCCGCATGATGTTGGCGAAGAACATGATGGTGTCGTCGGGCTTGGGCTCGATCAGGATGATGTCGACGTCAGGGTGGCGGCGCTGGAGCTGTTTGATCTGATACTTGAGGCCGGAGTGGAGCATGACGCGCGTCGCCTGGGCGCTGACCGCCTCCAGCCCGCGCGCGCTGATCAGATTCCCCTTGGCCGAGTCCTGTTGGGCCGAGTTGAAGGGCACCAGCGAGTTGATGCACACCACCAGCTTGGCGCCCTGTTCGATGGCTACGTCCAGGCTGGCGTTGCCGCGGATTCCGCCGTCGATGTACTCTTTGCCGGCGATGCGATAGGGGCGATAGATGATCGGCACGGCCGAGGAGGCCGCCACCGCGTCCGAGATCAGCACCTCAGGGGTGTCTGCGCCGAACACCTTGCGGTGGCCGTTGTCCAGCTCGGTGGCGATGATGTGCAGCTCGCGCTGGAGCTGGTCAAAACGGTTGCTGCAGCCGGTGAGCGCCAGCGAGGCGCGCATCCACTCGCCGTAGGAGCGGTTGTCGTAGATGCCGGAGGGGAGGGCGCTGCCCAGGCCGCTGAAGATCATGTCCAACACCGAAAGCCGGCCGCGGCTGGCCAGCGCATCGGCGCCGGTGCGCAGCAGACGGCGCGGCAGCCCCAGGCTGCGCCGCATCATCTCCCCGGTGTTCAGACGAAAGAGGTGCTTGGCTTCAGGAAAGCGGGCGATGGGATGGCTGGCGTTGACCACCCGCATCAAGTCCACCGAGGAGACGCCGTTGGCCAGGAAAGAGGTGACCAGCGCGCCGGCGCTGGTGCCAACGTAGATGTCGAAGTCGTTGACGGTGCGGTTGACCAGCAGCTCGTCGATGGCGCGCAGCGCGCCGATCTCATAGACCGCGCCGCTGACGCCGCCGCCGGCCAGAACCAGCGCCGTGCGACCTGTTGACTCTCTCTCGCTCACCATGGGACTGCCTCGATTTCCACGTCACTGGCGTGCAGACTCAGCAAAAAAACCGAGTTTCGGCGGGGCCGACGCCAGTCCGACGCGCGGGCTGGCAAAAACTCGGTTCTTGACCAGGGATTGGCTCGGAAACGACGTCGCTTCCCTTGATTTGTCAACGCCTGACGCCGCAGTCACTCGGCGTCAGACAGGGCAGATGGCGTTCATTCAGTGTCTGGCGCCGGCGCAGCCTCGGAGACCAGCAGGACATCCAGCGCCTGGTTCAATTGCTCCAGTTGCTCTTGCAGATTGACCATGTCCAGGCGGGAGGGGATGTTCAGGCGGTGCAGGGCTGCCTCAACGCGGGTATCCACCAGGCGCGGATCCACCAGGGCAGAGAGGCGCTCGCGGCTCAGTTCCTCGCGCAGGCGCGCCGCCTCGTCCTCGGCCATCTCGCCGCGCCGCACCAACATGTCGATGCGCTGATCCACTTCGGCTTCCAGCGCCCGCACCGCATGGACCGATGCCTGAAAGGAGCGCCGGACATAGCCGAAGGTGTCGCCGCCGGCCCGGATCAGGTTGGCCAGCAGCATGTTGGGCAGGTAGCCGCTGTCCCGCTTCTCATGTTCGAAGATGATCTGCGACAGGGTGATGCCGGTCAGGTCTTCGCCGCTGTCATGATCGCGCACTTCGACGTCGTAGCCCTCCCGGATGATGTCGGCGATGCTGTCCAGCGTGATGTAGCGTTTGGCTTCGGTGTTGTAGAGTTTGCGATTGGGATATCGCTTGATTAAGACCGTTGGCATGGCACGTTCACTCCTGCGGGGATTATACCGCGCTGTGTCAAAGTGTCCAAAAAGCAGGGCCAGGGTAACTGCTCAGGTGCCTGGCACCTGTGGCTGAGCAGTTACGGGCCAGGTAAGAAAACGCCGGCAGAATTATGTGCAGCACGCACCAACTCTGCCGGCGCCTGGGGCAACGACAACGCCTGACGGGATCAACCAGCGGCCGTTATCTGCATGGGGGACCAACCGCTGAGACCACAGGCAGCCAGCGGCTAGGCGTTTCTCAGGGCATCGACCTTTTCGGCCAGCAGGGTGATCTTTTCGCTCAGCAGATCGATGTCGCCCTTGCTGGGCACGTTCAGGCGGCCCAGGATGCTCTCGATGCGCTGGTCGAGCATGGATTCGGCGCGCACGACCTGCTTCTCGGTCTCGTCCTGCATCTTCTCGATGACTTCCTCGGTCTTGTCGCGGCGGCGGTGCAGCACCTCGGTGACCAGCCGGCGGCCATCCTGCTCGGCGATCTCGCCGCGCTCGATCAGCTTGCCGACGAAATCCTCGATCTCGTCCTTGGTCAACGCCACCACGCCGACGCCGGCCATCAGCACCCGACGCACGGCCGACACCATGCCGGTGACGTCCTGCTTGACTGTCTCGGCCATCTTGTCGCCGTTGGTCGACAGGTCTTCGAAGCCATTCTGTACGATCTCAGCCGCCTCAGCGACCGCTTGTTCCATTTCCGTCTTCATGTGAAACCTCCATGTGGGTCACGGTTCAGATATTTTGGTTTTCAATGACGCACCGCGTCATTCGGGATTATAACACAGTGCGTCATGCGAGTCAAGTTCTGGAAATCACGAACTGACCAGTGCGGCATCCCGCAAAACTGATCAGCGAGGCGTCCCGCCAAACTGGTCGGCGAGGCACTCCAAACTGATTAGCGAGGCGTCCCGCCAAACTGATCAGCGAGGCACTCCAAACTGATCAGCGAGGCGTCCCGCCGAGCGGCTGGCGCGGCGAAA
>JACSRL010000857.1 GCA_014879765.1 Anaerolinea sp.
AACACGTGGATTGAGTAGGCTGCCGTATCGAAATCACGTGTTCGCACCCGCCGGCTGAGCAGTTACCATTCACCAATTCACCGTTTCTGGCTACTTCGGATACCCGTAGCTGGCCAGGAAATCATCCACCTGCTGGCAGAGCGCGGGCAGGGCGGTGGCGGGGTCGGCCTCGCCGGACCAGATCAGGTCCATGCCGGGGCCGAGGATGGAGCCGTCCAGCTCGCCCCATTCGGGGAAGTAGCCGAAGCCGCCCACGCCTGAGGCCGCGGCCTCGTCGATGATGGCCTGCTTGTTGGCCGGCGGCTGGTCGGTCAGGAAGGCGGGGGAGTTGGCGGTGGACTGCAAGGCCGGGAAGATCTCACCCGACGCGGTGTAGATCTGCTCGCCCCCCTCGGTGCTCTGCAGCCAGGAGAGGAAGGTCCACGCGGCCTCCTTGCTGTCGCTGCCCGCGCTCATCACCCAGGCTGCGCCGCCGGCCGGGTTCCAACGCTGGCCGCCCGCGGGAATCGGCGCCACAGCCACGTCGTAGTTCTTGCCGGCCTGGTTGAAGCCAGAGACGCGGCTGGTGTTCTGGATGATCATGGCCGCCTGGTCGGCGATGAACGCCGCCTGGTCGCCGCCAGCCTGGTTCAGGTCGGCCGGCCGCATGGCATAGCCCTGGTTCATCAGGTCGGCGAAGAAGGTGATGGCCTCCACCGACGCCGGCTCGGCCAGCAGACACTTGGAGGGGTTGACGTAGTCGTCCAGGATCGCGCCGCCGTTCTGGTTGAGCCACTTGGAGAACTTGCCGCCCTCCATGGCCAGCCCGTAGCGCTCGCCTGGCACGGTCAGCGCCTCGGCCGCGGCCGTCAGATCGTCCCAGGTCCAGGTTTCGTCAGGATAGGCCAGGCCGGCCGCGTCGAAGAGGTCCCGGTTGTAGTAGAGCACGTTGACCTCGATGTCGCGCGGGAAGCCGTAGACGCTGCCCTGGTATTTGGCCGATTCCAGCAGGCCGGGCCAGTAGTCGTCCAGGTTGTAGCCAGACTGCTCGATGAAGGGATCCAGGTTCTCCAGCACCCCCTCGGCCGCGTAGCGCGGGGTGGGCCAGAGGAAGGCGATGTCGGGGATCAGCGCGGTGTCGCCGCTGGCCCACAGCGCCTGGATCTTGGTGAAATAGTCGTCCCAGGGCTGGTTCCAGATCTCGATCTTGATCTCTGGGTGCTCAGCCATGAACGCGTCGGCCACCCGTTGGTGCGACACCACCTCTTCGGGGCTGCCCCAGAGGGCCCAGGTGAGCGTGACCGCGGCCGCGGCCGGCTGATCGACGGCCGCCTGCTCGGTGGTCGCCGGTTGATCGGATGTGGCCGGCTGATCGGCGACGGGCGGGGCCGCGGGCACTGGTGTGGCCGGCGGCGCGCAGGCGCTGAGCGCCAGCAGGGCGATCAGCGTGAGCAAGATGAAAACAGAGCGGTGATGGGTCTTCATGGCTTCTCCTTTCCGTGTAGAAGCAAAATTTGGAACTGTTCAAAACGGATTGAACCGACAAGACTTCGGACGGTGCCGCACCGGCCGAGTTCTGCGCGTGAAGCTCTTTGCCGTCTAGAACCTGGAATAGAACCGGCGACTTCCGAAGTCTGAGACGTCCGAATCAGCGGCTATGCACAAGTCGGCTAAGTGGCTCTGCGTTGTCGCCAGGCCTGATAGGACTCGGGGAATTTCTCCTCATAGGGCAACAGTTCGATGGCTTTTCCAAACGCCTGCGCCACCTCGGTGTCTGGCGCGTGCAGCTCGTCCAGCGCCATAGCCAGATCGTAATAACACCACGCTTTGCGCGGGTTGTCATCGGCAAGCTGAATGGCGCGCCGCAGCAACTCGACAGCATCCTGGAATAGCCGCTTCTTCGTAGCTGCCCACTCGCGAGGGGCCATGGTGCGCAAAGCCTTCTGGTTCGCAAGACCCAGTTTGCTCTGCGCATATTCATGGACAGCCTTTGGATTGTTCTTGATCAGGTCATAGTTGGTAGAGAAAACACTGTGCGCCTCTTCCAGTTTCCCTGAACGCTTGTACAGAACCGCCAGCTCAACCAGATCGTCGATCCTGGCAGGCGAGGGCACATGGGCCAGCAACTCCGCGGCCTTGGCGCGGTCTTTCTGGCTCAAGTAATAGCGCGCCATGGCCAGATAGGGCAGATGCGCGTCTGCGGCTGCAGGGGCGCCGTCGAACTCAGCGAAAACTCGCTCCGCAGTGGGAAGGTCATTCAAGGAGATGCTGTGGTCAATGATCTGAGCAACCAATGCCCCTGAGCTCGGAACCCGGTCCAGCGCGGCCTCGAGGATGCGCAGAGCAGCCGTCCGCTCGCCGACGGCCCACAGGTGGGCGCTCTCCCGCAGCGCCTGGATGACTACATACTGAGGATGGGCTGGCAGGATGACCCGAAAATAGGTTCTTCCCGCATCGAACTCAAAGATCGGCCTGGGAGACCCATTTTCCGTCATCTTCCGATAGATCTTGGGGATGCCTGTCCCTCTGCCCTCAGCCAACCGCAAATCCTTCAAGAATTCACCGATTCGGCGATTCCTGTTGGGCACGGGGGGGACTGTGGCTCCTGGCTCGAAATGCTGCAGCTCGATGCCAGGCACCGGGCCTGGATAGCTGATCAACTCCATTCTGTCAGGATAGAGATAAATCTTGACAGGCTCAGGGTTGCCGTCATAGCTGCGGTGATACACGGCATTCACCAACGCTTCTTCCATGGCTTCATATGGAAAAGCCACTGTTCGCTGGGCCTCCGCCTGATTCGGTATCTTCCTGACCATGGCCGCGCTGAACGCATTCAGATAGTCAAGCGCCTGATTGATCTGAGTGTGCAGCGGGCCGCGAAAGACTTTCTCTTCGATCAGGTCCCCGCCGGCATCGTCGCCGAATTGAGCGATCTCGATCCTCACACCAGGAAAGAATTGCTCAGGATCATGGGTGAAGAACAATAAAGCGACGTTTTTGGGAACGTCATAGCCATTCACCCTGACCGAGATGCGCAGTTGGCGGTAAAGCTCCTGATCTGATACCTGCATGCCAGGCGCCACCAGGCCGCTCCGGATGTCAGAAAGGAAATTGCGCACGAGGCTTGGAGCCAACACATCAAGCGTTTGGCTGAAGCTTCGGCGATCGTCGAAAGGCACCTTGGCGGTCATCTGCATCAGTTGGGTCAGAATTTCTCCTTGCGCTTCCACCGTTTCTGAGCCTTGACGAATATAGTAAGCTCTGTCACCGCCCTTGGATGTCTTGGGCGCTTGATAGGGACGCACATCGCCGGCCGGCGCCCATAGCACGAGAATCGACTTTCCCTGGTAGATCTCCGGCGATATCACCGGCTGATACTCCGGGTCAATGCGTTTGCATTGACCGCGAATCTGTTTCTGAATGCTGTCCAGGTCCTGCCCTTCCAGCCCGCGCGGCGGCAGTACTGGCAACCCACCTTGCTCCTCGATGCCGACGACAATGTACCCGCCGTTCAGATTGAAGAAATCGTTGGCGAAAGCACAGATGCTGCGCGTGATCTGGTCACGGATCGGTTCCGACCAGGTAGCCTTGAACTCACGGCGCACTGACTCGACAGAATTGATGAGCTCATCAAGGTTGATGGCGAGCATGTTCGTAAGGGACATCGGTCTAATTCTCCGGCCCGCCGCTGGGGTGATCGTACACCTCGTTCACCTCCGCGGCCACGGCCGCGGCCGGCTTGGCGGCCAGCAGATCGTCGAACAGCGGCAGCTTGCCGGTGCGCACGGCGTGATTGGCGTAGAGGAACATGGCCGCGGACCAGCCCTGCTGGGCGTAGCCCATGGGGTGCCCGCTGTCGCCGTGCAGCCACTCGGTGAACTCCCAGGGGTGATAGATGCCCTGGCGATTGGCCTTGGCCAGCCGGATCAGCAGCCGCTCGGCCTCCTCCTGCCAGCCATGGCGCGCCAGCGCGGCCACGTGCAGCCCGCCGATCATCGGCCAGATGCCGCCGTTGTGGTACTGGTGCGGCAGGTTCAGGTTGCGACTGCGGTAGTACTCGCGCCAGTGCGCCTCGCTGGGGTAGATGGGGGGATAGATGGCCTTGGTCGGGTAGGGCTCGGCCATGCCCACCTGCGCCATGTAGCGCACGATGTGCTCGGCCCGGTGGCGGTCGGCGATGCCGGTCAGGATGGCCAGACAGTTGCCCAGGCTGTCGCACCAGTCGCCATACTCGCGAAAGGCGATCCAGGGCAGGTAATAGGGCCGGCTGGAGATGGTGCCCACGTTGTGGTAGACCATGAACCATTCCAGCCGGATGGCCTTCAGCTTTTCCAGATGTTCGGCGAAGTGCTCGGCCACCCAGCAGCGATCGACCCACAGCAACAGATTGATGCGCTCATGGATGCCCAGCGGGTTGACCGGCAGCGCATGGCAGCTCACCTGGCCGAAGAGCCGGCGGCACATCTCCTGATAGGCCAGGCTGGCCGCGTAGTAGAGCACATTGTCATAGAGCACATTGTAGCGCACCGCCAGCAGATCCATCCAGTCGCCGGCCTCCGGCACCTCCAGCAGGCCGCACTCGTTCATATCCTGGTATTCCAGCCAGGTGATGGCCCGCTCGATCGCCTCCCAGTGGCGCCGTGTGAAGTCGAGATCGCCGGTGACTTGCAGGTGTAGATAGTGCCCCAACAGGAACCAAAGATTGGCGTCCACCGCGCCGGCGTTTTCCGTGCTGATGTAGCCGGTGTCGGGGTTGACATTGAGCTGCACCATGCCGCGCGGCGACTGGTAACGACCCATGGTCTCCAGCGAGGCGCGGCCTGCGGCCAGCAGAGCGGGATCGCCGGTGGCCGCCGCGCCCAGGAAGACCACCATGCTATCGCGCGCCCAGATCTGCGGATAGCCGGCGGCCAGCGCGGAGGCGCGAAAGCCGTGCGGCGTGGCGCAGCGGTGAAGGATGTCAGCGGCCCGGACACGGGCCTCGTCCAGCAGGGCAGTGGTGTTCATCAAGCAGGTATCAGAGGGCGACGGGGTATGGGGTCAGCGCAGGCCGGCCCCGTGCAGCAGATCGTCCAGCCAGGCCGCGTCCTCTTCCTCCAACGGCGGAGGCGGCGGCGGGTCGGCGTAGTCCAGCAGTCGTTCGTAGCCCACCAGCGCAAAGCAGGCGCCGACCGCGGCCTGCAGGTCGAGAATCACATCGGGGTCGGGCTGCAAGAGGGGCACGGGAACCGCGGGCAGGCGCTGGCGCAGCGACGCGGTCCAGACCTGCGTGAGAGGCCGCCGTTCGGTGCGGCTCAGGTAGATGGCATAGGGCGACGGGGGCAGCTCGACCTCGAAGAAGATGCGCGTGCCATCGCGCAGCAAGTCGATCTCCAGCAGGTGGGTGTCGGTGTTCAGCAGGCGCATGCGCCGGTCGTTGTATTCCAGCACACCCCGGCCATGCTTGTTGGCCGGCGAAAGGATCTCGATCACCGTCACCAGCCGCCGCTGGGCCACATCGCGGATCTCGACGCTGAGCTGTGGAACCGTGGGCAGAGGATTGACCACCTCGAACCGGGGCGCCATCACCGCCACACCCACCTCATAGCCCACGGCCGGCTCACGCAGGTGGCGTTCCGGCAGCGCGGCCACGTGTACGTCAGGATAGATCACGCGCTGCGCCGGCCAGTCGACGATGTTCAGCCCCAGGCCGGGCAGAATGCCAACGGTTGGCGTTCCGACCACATAGCGCTTGGCCAGCAGGGCCACGTAGCTGGCCGGCAACTGAGCTAACAACTGGGCGCGAATGGTTCCGGCCAGGGTTTCGTGGAACTCCTGCCAGAGCTCACCTTCCAGATAGGGATCCATGCCAGGAAATGGTGATGGCATCGCAGCCTCCTGCGTCAACAGGGAACGCCTGTCCACTCTGGAGCTATTCGGCCTAAGACTGCGGAATTGACCGCCACACAGTGAACGGCAGGTCGTGGGGCGTGCATCAGCAGCAGCGCCTGCAAAGCGGCGGTTCTCTCCAAAGTCACAGCCTGTGGTTGCATGGCTGCCATTGTAACACACGGCGCACGAGACAGCAAGCAACGATTATTGGCCTCCTCTGCAAATTGTTGTATACTCGCAGCCAAAGCAAACGGGCGTGAACCGCCAAGACTTCGGACGGCGCCGCACCGGCCGAAGTCCTGCCAGTGAGGCCCTTTGCCGTCAAAAACCTGGCATCGCTTCAACCGGCCGGCTTTGCCGTCCGAAGTCCGGGACGTCAGGCGACTTCCGAAGTCTGCGCAACGAAAACCCGGTTTCTGACTGGCCGATTGAGCCGTTACCATGCCATCAAGTGAGGAGATTGAGCCTTGGGTATTGCTGCAGATATTGCCATCATCGTCGTAGGAGGGTTGATCGGCGGACTGATCGCCCAGCGGCTGCGCCAGCCGCTGATCATCGGCTACATCCTGGTGGGGGTGTTGCTGGGCCCCAACACCGGCGGCATCACCGTCTCCGGCATCCGCGATATCGAGATGCTGGCCGAGATCGGCGTGGCGCTGCTGCTTTTCGCCCTGGGCCTGGAGTACTCCCTCAAGAAACTCCAGCCGGTGCGGCGCATCGCCTTGATCGGCACCCCCTTGCAGATGCTGCTGACCATCGGACTGGGCCTGCTGATCGGCGCCGCCATCGGCTGGACCACCTACACGTCGCTCTGGTTTGGCGCCATGATCGCCCTCTCCAGCACCATGGTGATCCTCAAGACGCTGGCCAGCCAGGGGCGCATGGGCACCCTCTCCAGCCGGGTGATGATCGGCATGTTGATCGTGCAGGACCTGGCCGTGGTGCCGTTGATGATCATCCTGCCGCAGTTGCACGACCCCGAGGCCGGCCTGCCGGTGTTGGGGATGGCCGTGGTCAAAGCGGCCATCTTCCTGGGCGCGATGATCTTCATCGGCACGCGGGTCATTCCCCGTCTGTTGGCCGCCATCGCCCGCTGGAACTCGCGCGAGCTCTTTTTGTTGGCAGTCACCGCTCTGGGGCTGGGCATCGGCTATATTTCCTATCTTTTTGGCCTCTCCTTTGCGTTTGGCGCGTTCGTCGCCGGATTGGTGCTCAGCGAGTCGGACTACGCTCATCAGGCGCTGAGCGACATCATTCCCCTGCGCGATCTGTTCGGTCTGCTCTTCTTCACCTCGGTGGGCATGCTGCTGGACCCAGCCTTTCTGGTCGCCAATCTGGGGCTGGTGCTGTTGGTGGTCTTGCTGGTGGGCGCGGGCAAGATGCTGATCTTCGGCGGGCTGACCTGGGGCTTCGGCTATGGCAACATCATGCCGTTGGCCGTGGGCCTGGGGCTTTTTCAGATCGGCGAATTCTCCTTTGTGCTGGCCCGCACCGGCCTGCGCGGCGGCTTCATCGACAACGACATCTACTCGCTGGTGCTGACCACCACGGTGGTGACCATGGTGTTGACGCCCCTGGTCTCCGGCCAGGCCGACCGGATCTACGCGCTGCGGCAGCGTTGGTTCAAACATGAGCCGTTGCAGACCATCAACCTGCCGGCCGGCGGGCTGAGCGATCATGTGGTGATCGCCGGCGGCGGGCGGGTTGGCTCGGCCGTGGCCGACGTGTTGCAGCGGCTGGGCCGGCCCTTCGTGGTCATCGAGCTGGATCAGCGCCGCGTCGATGGGCTGAAGGAGGAGGCCATGCCCACCATCTACGGCGACGCCAGCCACCGGGTGGTGTTGGAGGCCGCCCAGGTCGAGCACGCCCGCCTGGTGCTGATCACGGTGCCCACCATCATCCTCACCCAGGCCACGGTCGCCGAGGTGCGCCGCATCAACTCCACCGTCCACATCGTGGCCCGGGCCGAGGGGCTGGAGCACCTGCGCGCGCTGCACGATCTGGGCGTCTACGAGGTGGTGCAGCCGGAGTTCGAGGCCGGGCTGGAGATGACCCGCCAGACCCTGTTGCATCTGGGCATCGCCGCGGCCGAGATCCAGCGTTTCACCGACGCGGTGCGCGACGAGCTCTACGCGCCGCTCTACGAGCTGCACAGCGACTACCAGATGCTCTCCCATCTGCGCGGCGCGGCGCGGCTGTTGGATCTGGCGTGGGTCACTGTGCCTGAGGCGAGCCCCCTGAGCGGCAAGAGCCTGCGCGAGCTGGACATGCGCCGCCAGATGGGGGTGTCGGTGGTGGGTGTGGTGCGGGAGGGCGATCTCAACACCAATCCGCCTGGCTCCTATCGCTTTACGGCCGGCGACGCGGTGGCCGTCATCGGCGACAACGACCAGATCGCCGCGCTGCAAGAGCTGGCCGAGCCTGATTCCCACCCGGAATCCGCCGCGGGCCGCGCCGAATAGCCGCCTGAGTGGTTTTGGAGCCAGAAGGTAACTGCTCAGCCGGCGGGTGCGAACACGTGATTTCGATACGGCGGCCTACTCAATCCACGTGTTCGCACCCGCCGGCT
>JACSRL010000606.1 GCA_014879765.1 Anaerolinea sp.
CGGGCACTTCGCGTAGCATCTACGCTTGCAATGCGACACGTGAAGCCAATCCACGCTACGAAGTCAAGCACAAGTTCCCGGCACCTGAACAGTTACTAACTGGCCCTCTTTTCATTTGACAAAAACACGCATTGCTGAGTACAGGCTGTTTCACGACGCATTGACAATCAACTGACCCACTGGTTCTTCCGATCCTCCGTCGAACTCCAACCGATGATCGCGCGAAACGGCCACACTCAAGCGGCCGGTCGCAGCACAAAGTGCTTCGTGCAGATCCCTTCTTCACCAATTCACAATACCTGTAGCCATGTCCAACTGTTACGGCTGTCGACGATCTATTTCTGGCCAGTTCATCACGGCGTTGGGACACTCCTGGCACCCGACGTGCTTTCGTTGCGCCGGCTGCGGGCGCCCCATCGAGGATGAGCGCTTCTATACTCAGAATGACCAGCCTTATCATGCTGCCTGCTACCATCAGCGCTTCAGCCCGCGCTGCGCCGGCTGCGGTCAGCCGATCACCGGCGCGTACACGACCGCGTTAGGCAAGACCTGGCACAAGGAGCATTTCGTGTGCGCTCGCTGTGGCCGGCCGTTTTCCGCCGACGGATTCTATGAGCGCGATGGCAAGGCCTATTGCCAGCACGACTACCAGGAACTGTTTGGGTTGCGCTGTGCCGCGGGCGGGGAGTTGATCGGCCAGCGACGGCATTTCGAGAAGGAGGGCAAGACCTACTGCGAAGATCACTACTGGCAACTATTCGGCAAACGTTGCGCCATCGGCGGGGAGTACCTCAAAGGTGAGTACGTCGTAAACGGGTGGGGCGACACCTACTGCCACCAACACGCCAAAGGCCTGGCCGAATGCTACAGTTGCCAGCGCCCCATCTGCGGACCGCTCACCGGCGGCGGCGTCTCCTGCGGCGATGGGCGCAGCATGTGCAAGCGTTGCCGGCGGACCGCTATCGACGAGGTGGCACAGGGCCAGACGATGCTGGCTCAGGTGCGCCGATGGATGACAGGCATTGGCCTGGACATCGGTTTGACTGCTACTCCTTTGCGCTTGGCTGATCAGAACGAACTGCTACGACGCTCCAGCAAAGCACATAGCAAACAGCCTTCGGGCATGGCCTGCCACGTGGAGAAGACCCGCAATGGCCAGGTGATCGAGCGCAGCGTCGAGGCGATCCTGATCTTGCACGGGCTGCCGCAGGAGCATTTTGCTGCCATCGCGGCGCACGAGCTGTGCCACACCTATCTGTTCATGGCTGAGTTCCCGAAATTGGACCCCATGATCGAGGAGGGTCTGTGCGAGTTGACTTCCCATCTGTGGCTCAAGCAACAGAACACGCCGGAGGCTGCTTTTCGCCTCAAGCTGCTGAACAACAACGATGATCCGATCTACGGGCGGGGTTTCCAGATGGCCCGGTCGGCGTATGAGCGCCACGGCTTGGCCGCGGTGCTGCGATACGTGCGCCAGGCGCGACGTTTCCCGTGACGCGCGGCGCGGTTGGGTGCCTTCGGTTCCTGTGTTACAATGCGCGGCGCAGGGTCGATCTGCCCCGCGCGCCATCCACAGGAGGTGTCCCATGCGCCGATCCGATGCCACCAGAGGAATATCGGTCTTATGCCCCGGTCGGCTGATCGCGACCTTGGCGTTGTTGTTGAGCCTGCTCAGCCTGGCCGCGTGCGCGGCGACCCCGACGCCCGACGCGCGGCGCGAGATTTTGCCTGACCCCATGCGGATGCTGGTGCAGCCCTTCAGCCCGGAAGAGGTTATTGCCTTCATCGGCCAGCCTTTCCCACCCAGCGCCAGCGAGATCCATCTAATGGGTGAAGCAGCACTGGACACGGTGGTCATCGCTCGCTTCGACATTCCGCGGCAAGACATTGCCCCCTGGCTCGCCGGGCTGGGCGTGACCGCAGCGCTGGAGCCGGCCTATTCTCCCTTCTTTTCGACCAGGCCGCCTTTTGGCGAGGCGTCGTCGTGGTGGGCGCCGCCCATTGCCGGCGACAAGACGGGCAATTTCAGCGGCCTCTATCAGCAGGTCGGCAGCAAGCAGTACGAAGTGGTGGTGGTCGAAGCTGAGGGCGACCAGGTGACGGTCTATCTCCAGGTTTTCAACACGTGAGCTTACCGGGTATCCTTCGACGAGGCAATGGTCGGCTCATCGGTGGCGTGCATGCCGAGAGCATCACGATCTATAAGAACGAGGCCTTTACCATGGGCAACCGGCGGTATCAGGTGATCAGGCTCGAGCCGAATACGTCGTTCAGGATGATGCCGGGGACGCGCAACAGTTCCGTCGGCATCGGAGAGCTGCCATGATGCGCGGTTGCCAGCGACAGCGCGCGGCAGGCCATGGCGAGCTCCGCCGGCGCGGCGCGGCGATCCTGGGGCTGGCCTTGCTGGCGTTGAGCCTGGCGAGCGGGTGTTCCGGTCCCTCGGAGGCGGAGCGCGGCCGGCAGCAGTTCCAGGTGATCGACTCGCCGCAGAACGACCGCACCCTGACGATCGGCGTCAACGCCAGCCGCGATGACCCCCCGCAATACCTGACGCTGGTCTTCGAGGTGCGCGACAAGGCGTCGGGCGACCTGCTGCACCGGCAGCAGACCCGCGCCTCCAGCCGCATGGCCTGGTCGATGCGCTGGCTGGACAACCGCACCGTCCAGCTCAGCAGCTCCGACGTGGGCACGACCTGCTGGCAGGAGCAGGACGATGGCGCGTGGCCGGAGTTGCCCTGCCCTTGACCTGAAAGGGAACCCTATGGACTTTTTTGCCCTGGCTGATACGCCGATCGAGGAGATCTATCAGGCCATCGGCCAATGGATCGCCAACGCCATTCCAGAAGAGTGGCTCAGCGCCACGGCCCATGCGGAGATCGAGGAGGGCGACAATGGCCTGACCTATGGCACCTACGTGCCGGTCGCCGCGCCAGACAGCCGCCGGGACTTCGGCGCTGGCGCGGAGATCTATCTGGCCTTCGATGAGTTACGCCGCCGCCTGCGCAAGCCCGGCCATGCGCCCTGGATCAAGGCGCAATTCACGTTGCAGCGCGATGGGCATTTCGACCTGGATTTCGTCTACCCGGACGCAAAACCGGGCAATGAGAGGTGAAGCGACCCATGAACAGGCCAGCCGATGATAAGACAGTTGTGATCCGGGGTGGTTGGGGTAGCCATCTTAAGGCGCTACTCGGAGGTATCGGTTTCGTGGTGGTTGGCGTCTTGATGCTGACGCTGCCGCCGCCGACCAGGTCGGTGTTGCCGTGGTCTGAGCCCATTCAGCACATCATTGGCGTGCTGTCCATCCTGTTTGGCGGCGTGGGGCTGGCCGCGCTGCTATATCTAGCAATACGTGCAATGACCAAAGGCAGCGAAGGCGAGAGGTGACGGATGGCTAAGCCGATGGTTCAGATCGACCTTGCCTGCTCCTGGTCGGAGGCCTCCCGCTATCTACCGCGAGGCTGGAGGCAGGCTTTGGGCCTGTACGTCGAGCATGACCGATCCAGCATCATGTCAGCATGTCTGCTCTTCCCTGAAGGGGACATTCTGCTGGATGAATTTCTGGATTTCGCGGGGCCGAAGAGACTGAGCGAGCCAGGCGTCGGAGGGCTGCTCGACCGCCTGCGCGGCAAAGCCGAACCCGGCCCGCTGCTGCGTCGGGTCAGGCGCTGGAACGAATATGAGTTCGCCGATTTGCAGGATTTCCCTATTGTGGAACTGCTCCTGGACAAGACGATCGAGCTGGAGTGGCCGTTGAGCCGCTATTATCGCGTGGCGATCGACGTGGACGCCGATTGTCCGGACTGCGGCGAGATCCATGTGCACCAGGAGGGCCCGCTGCGCCTGGCGTCCGAAATTGTCGTTTTCCGCGGCGATCTCTGGGAACCGGAAGATCAGATCGCGCTAACCGATAACGACGAGCTGCTCGTATCGGACCGTCTGCGCCAGCTTTGGCAAAGGATGGCCGGGGACGATGCGCCCCAGTTCATGCCGGTTGAGGGCGCGGGCGATGGCGCGCCCGTCTGGCAGGCGGCGCCACAGGGCACGGTGCATATCCTGGCGCCCCCCACCGAGCTACATGTGCTGGAGAGTTGCCCGACGTGCGGGCGTCCGTTGACGCAGGCGTTGACCACAGATCCGTACACGTCGGCTTTCGGGCCGGATCGCCAGACAGTCCACGAGGACGAAGCGCTGTTGACGCTGGACGCCGCGCCGCTGCCCGCCGGGGATCTGTGGGTGGGCGACGCACAACAGGGCCGCGTACGCGAACTGACCGAGGTTCTGCAAAGGTTCGGTGACGACCCTGATCCGTTTTATCTGCGGCCTGCATACCCGTTCTGGTTGATCTCGCAACGGCTGCTGCGGCTGTTGCATGAACATGTGCCGGCCGGCTGGCGCTGCCGGCCGGTCATTCGCCCTGGCGGATGATGCGCAGCGCAAGGAGGCCACGATGACACAGAACAGATGGTGGTTGGCCTGGTTGATCGTCATTGGAAGCGTGCTGACGGGCTGCAGCGCGTTGCCGGACTTTGGAGGTCGGGGAACGCCGGCTACGCCGGAGCCTGCTTATGTGCGTCAAATATCTGTCACAGAAACGACCGTCCGCCGGCTTGACGATGACCGGTCTATCGGCGTGCAAGCAATATCGTGGGGACGCTATGTGGACGAAGATGGCCATGAGCGAACCGGCGTGAAAGCCCGGATCAGCATCGCCTTAGGCCGTGATGAGCCAGCGCAAAGCATCAGGGTCTATGAAGGCATGATTTTCTCCATCGGCGATCAACGGTTTCAGGTGATCGAGCTCAAGCGCAATAGCTCCTTGAGCATAAAGCCCGGCAGCAGCAACGGTTACATCGTCATTGGGCAGTTGCCATGAAGGGTCAACATGTATTCCTCTTCCGATAGCTTAGCTGAGGAGAGCAGAAAGAACACCGCATCGACCCCGCGCGCCGCACGGTGCAGCGCGCCCATCGGGAGGGGCGCGCTCATCGCCTGCCTGCTGCTGGCGCTGGCCTTGACCGGCTGCGCGGGGCGTCCCGGCGACGCCAGCCTGACCGTGATCAACGGCGTCGACGGCGCGCTCTGCTCGGTGCGCGTCAAGAAGGCTTCCTCGCAGACCTTCTGGGGCCGCAATCGCCTGCGGTCGGGCCAACGGCTGGAGCCGGGCGCCAGCCTGACCCTGGCCCTGCCGGCCGGCTATTACGACGCCGACGCCCATCTGTGCGACGACGCGGCGGATCCTGGTTATATGCACTACGACATCCACGTCGACGCACAGGCCGGGGGCGTCTGGCGGGTGGGGGAGTGACTGCGTTGTTCATGTGGCAGCAGCAAATCGAAATGCGGGCAATGCCGACATACCGTCGATGCGCGCCGGAGGATAATGCCTGATGACTGACCCCTCTACACCGCAAGCAGATGAAAAGGCGCCGCGCCAATGGCAAGACGCGCCCAATTTGAGCGACGAGGAGCGCCGGGTGGCGGAGGCGCTCAAGGCCGCGGCCGAGGCCATGCTGGCGATCCCGGACGACCAGAAGATACCCTTCGCCAACCCGGACAGGTTTTTTGGCCCCATCGGTTTCCTGGAAAACGCAGGGTCCGACGCTTGAGCCTGACGCACTCGGCGAGATCGAGCCACTGCTCAGCCGGTCGTGCAGAAACCGGGTTTTTCTCGTGCGGGCATGGTTCTCGTCTGCGCAACGGCCTCTCATGGCCCCATGACTTCAGTTTGTAAGACAAAAACCCGGTTTCTAATGCCAAGGAGCACCCGCCATGTCTTCTGGACGTCTTTTACTCCTCGCGCTGGCCTGCCTGCTGGTCCTGGCGGGCTGCGGGCCCGCCTTCGGCCAGCGAACCGCCCCGACGACGGCGGCGCCGATCCCGACGGATGTCCCCGGGCTGAGCCGGTTCATCAACCTGCCGGTTCAGCCGGTACAGGTCCAGTGGCAGGTGAACGAAAAGGGCAGCGGCGGCGCGGCCATCGGCCCCACGGACATCGAGTTGGTGGCCGTACTGCGGCTGGACCCGCAGGGCCTGCAGGCGTTGCGCGGCCAGTTGGCCGAGCAGACTAGCCCGGCCGAGCTGTTCGTGGCCCCTGATTTCGTCCAGCCCTGGTTCCCGGCGTCGATCCAGCGCCTGTTCGTGGCCGACCCGGCCCATCCCGACCTGCTCAGGCTGGCGGGCGTCCGCTATGAACCCGCGCCCTTCGCCAGGGACGGCCTGAGCAACGGCTACGTCCTCCTGGCCGAGGATACCGTGTTCATCTATCTTCACAGCATGTAGAGACGATGGCGGATCAACAGCAGCCCACGGGATCACCTCAGCCTCAGGCATTCGACGCCAGGACGACGTGTAAAGCAGTATATTCTCCGTATTCATGCAAATACGGAGAATTAACTCTCCGTATTTGCGCTAATTCGGAGAGTAGACTATCATCTGGGCCATGATACCGAGATTACTTCGACCGCGCGTCAGCGATCAGCTACAGGTTGGCGGCAAGATCGTGCTCATCTACGGCGCCCGACAGGTCGGCAAAACCACCCTGGTGCGTGAGGTGCTGAGCGATCTGCCCTATCGGACCTTGTCCATCAACGCCGATGAGATGCGCTTCGTAGATGTCCTTTCCAGCCGCGACCTGCGCCGATTGCGCGGGTTGGTGGAGGGCTATGAGCTGCTCTTCATCGACGAGGCGCAACGGATCCCGGAGATCGGCATCAACCTCAAGCTGTTGATCGATGAGCTTCCCCATCTGCGCATCGTGGCGACCGGCTCATCATCGCTTGACCTCGCCAGCAAAGTACAGGAGCCGCTAACCGGCCGGGCCTGGGTCCATAGGCTCTATCCCATCGCTATGGCCGAGCTGCGGCTGCAGTACAGCCGCTTCGAGTTGGATGCCATGCTAGAGGACAGGCTGGTTTTCGGCAGCTATCCTGATATTTTTTCCCTGGCGGGCGATGATCAACGGCGCGAATATCTGGTGAACCTGTCCGCCAGCTACCTGTATAAGGATCTGTTGGAGATCGGCGGCATCCGCTTTTCGAGCAAACTGCGCAACCTGGTTCGCCTGTTGTCGTTTCAGATCGGCCATGAGGTCTCTCTGAGCGAGCTTGGCAGCCAGTTGCAGATGAGCAAGGAGACGGTGGCCTCCTACATCGATCTTTTGGAACAGTCTTTTGTCGTGTTCCGGTTAGGCGGCTTCAGCCGCAACCTGCGCAAAGAAGTCAGCAAACAGGATAAGGTCTATTTCTGGGATCTGGGCGTGCGCAACGTGGTGATCGACAACCTGAAACCTTTGGCGCAGCGCAACGACGCCGGCGCTCTGTGGGAGAACTTCGTCGTGAGCGAGCGTTTGAAGTGGCTGCACGGTCAGCAGATGCTTGCCAGCCTCTACTTCTGGCGCACCTATACGGGCGCGGAGATCGACATCGTCGAAGAGCGCGGGGGCGCGCTTCACGCCTACGAGTGCAGATGGACGCGCGCCGGCGGTCGTGTGCCCGAGAGCTTCCAGAAGGCCTATCCTGGCGCGTCCTACGAGATCGTCAACCGCGACAACGTTTGGGACTATATCGGCGCCTGACAGCGGGCAGCAGGAAAATCACCATGGCAGATCAACAGCAACCCATGCCATCACCCCCGGCGTCGCTCCGCATCTTCGGCCACACCTTGCCGGCTGACCTGGTCGCGGCTGTCGCCGATGATATGCAAACGCCTTTGCTGAATGAGGGCTGGTTCGTGGCCAGCGTCGTCTGGGGCGGCGCGGCGGCGGCGCTCACCTTCGTCCTGTTCGGCGCCCCCTTCTTCGCCGGCATGCCCCATAGCGATCCGGCCGCGGTACGCACCGTCTTGTGGATTGCACTGCTCGTCGGCGCGGCCGCCGGACTGGGCGGCCTGGCGGTCCATCGCCGGCTGCGGCGCAGCCAGGGGCAGGCGCCCGCGGCGGCGCTGGCTACGCGTCACCGGGCGGTGGCCGGGCAACGGCTGTTGGTCGCGGGCCTGCTCCTGCTCTTCGGCGCGGCCGGGCTGTGGCACGCCTGGCTCTTTGCGCCGTCGACGCGCGTGCTGGGCCTGCTGACCTTCGTCCTGGCCCTGGGCCTGGGCTTGCGCGCTCTGCCGTCCCTGCTGGCGTTCGCGGCCGGGCACAACCGGCGGCTGACCCGCGCGGCTCGCGGCCTGGACCGGCTGCTGCTGTTGGGCATCGGCCTGCTCGGAGCGCTTATCGCCCTGCCGCCCATCGCCAACGCCGAACCGGGCGCCTTCTTCCTGGCCCTGACGCAGCTCCTCGGCCTGCTGGCGCTGCCCTGGGTGGCCCCCATGCTGGCCGCCGCGCG
>JACSRL010000515.1 GCA_014879765.1 Anaerolinea sp.
CACGAAGCGGCCACAGCCGCTGGGAGAGCGTTCCGCCAGGCCCTGAGGGGCCTTTGTGTTGTCAGCCAGGGATTTCTAATCCCTGGCCGGCATCCCGGCGGCCGGTTTCAGATGTGCGTGACAGTAGGGGCAGTCGGCCGTCTCTGCGCCGGTCCACTGCACGGTGGAGACGCTCAAGGGCGCGCCGCAGTTGGGGCATTTGCTGGGCAGCCAGTCGGCGCGACGCTGGGTCGCCTGGCGCTGCTCTGCCTGACGTTGGATGATCCACTGCATCAGCGCCTGGCTGACGCCGCTGATGGCCGTCAGCACCAGAATGCCCGGCCAGAACCAGCCCTTCCAGAACAGAATAGCCAGGCCGATCAGCCAGATGGCTGACTGGATCTGTTTCCAGGGCAGGGGCAACTCCGGTTCTTCATCCTGTTTTTCTTGTTTCTTGGCCTCGGTGTTTTCATCTGACATGGTGGTTCTCCGTGTGGATGCACTGAAAGCGGCGGATGTGTGCAAGGCGTGGCTCGGTCAGGAGACCGGCCACAGCGGTGGGGCGAGTGTCAGCTCCAACTCGATTTCGTCGCGCATGGGGATGCCGTCGTTGCCGATCTGCGGGATCTCCGGCTTGATCTGCCGGGCACGGGTGACTGCATCGCGATGGACGGCCGCAAGGGTGAAGCCGCGTTGTTGATAGAAGCGCAGCGCGGCGGTGTTGTCGTTGGTGGTGATCAACCATAGCCGCCGGCAGCCGGCCTGCTGCGCAGCCTGCCGCGCAGCTTCGATTAGCGCCGTTCCAATCCCCTGATTAGGCCGGTCTGTGTCCAGTGTGACGATCTCGCACGCGTCGCCGGCCACGTGGTAGGTCAGCAGGCCCAGCCACTGGTCGCCATCGACCGCTGCGAAGCCGGGCAGATCGGCCGGCCGGTACACCTGGCCGTGGACAACCATGCGCTCGCTGCCCCAGCGCTGGACGAGCCAATCGGCTGCCAGCGGGCGCTGAGCTGGCGTCAGGGGATGGACCTTGAAGCTGGCCGGCGGCTTATCGCCCGCCTGCCGTGCATAGCGGCGCAGCATCATGCCTTGCGCCGGCTGCATGCCCAGACGGGCGTAGAAGGGCTGCACCTCCGCGTCGCACAGCAGATCGACCGCGTACAGATCTTCAAGCTGCGCCAGCAGGCGCTGCACCAGCTCGCTGCCGATGCCGCGGCCTTGATAGTCGGGCAGCACCTCCAGCAGCGGGATGAACGCGCTGAGCACGCCGTCGCTCAGCGCGTTGATGAAGCCAACCACCTGCCCGTTCGCTTCGTCCACAGCCAGCGCCACCGCAGCGCTGCGCCGCAGAATGGCCAGATGCGTCTCCGGCGACGGCGGGTTGGGCCAGCCCACGAAGAAGCCGTGCAGTTGGTCGGGGGTGATGCCTTCAGCGGACGTGAGGTAATGCATGAGTCACGGTGCGTGGCTCGGTCAGGAGACCGGCCACAGCGGTGGGGGCGGCGTGGCTCGGTCAGGAGACCGGCCACAGCGGCAGTTCTGGATTCCGGTTACGAGTTACGCATTACGGGTTACATAGTCCGGGTCACGTTTCACGTTTCACGCCTCACGCTTCAGCTTCCCCGCAAAATTCTTGCGCAGCTTGGCCACTTTGGGGGATACGACCACCTGGCAGTAGGGCTGGTTGGGGTTGTTGCTGTAGTACTCCTGATGGTAGTCCTCGGCCGGATAGAAGCGCGTGACGCCGGTGACTTCGGTAACGATGGGCTTGTCGAAGATCTGGGCCGCGTTCAGCTCGGCGATGACCGCCTGCGCGGTGGCCTTTTGCTCCGGCGTGTGGTAGAAGATGGCCGAACGGTACTGCGGGCCCACGTCGCCGCCCTGGCGGTTCAGCGTCGTCGGGTCGTGGAGCGCGAAGAAGATCTCCAGAATCTCGCGGAAGGTGATCACGGCCGGGTCGAAGGTGAGCTGCGTCACCTCCGCGTGGCCGGTCTTGCCGTCGCACACCTGGCGGTAGGTGGGGTTGACCACGAAGCCGCCGGAGTAGCCTGACACCACCTCCTCCACGCCGCGCACCTGATCGAACGCGGCCTCCAGGCACCAAAAACAGCCGCCGCCCAGGGTGGCGACTTCACGGTTGGTTGGTTCATTCATTGCAGGGTCTCCTCAACGCTTGCAGTTGGCTGTTGTGGGTTGTCCACAGGTCGATGATAGCACGCCGCGGCGCGCGGTGCAGCAAGGTGTCTTACCGTGGCGCGGCCGGCGGCCTGTCAGGCAAAGGGGCGCAGGAAGCGCAGCGCCATCTCGCCCAGCCGGTCGATCTGATAGCCGCCCTCCTGCACGATCACCGTGGGCAGGCCCAGCCCGGCCAGCCGCCGGCTGACCTGCTCCAGGCCATCCACGGTGACGCGAAAGCCGCCGGTGGTGGCTGACGGATCGCCCTGCACCAGGTCGAAGCCGGCCGCGATCACCAGGAACGCCGGGTGAAAGGTCCGCACGGTCGCCAGCGTCTCATCCAGCGCCGCCAGATAGGCCGGGTCGTCGATGCCGGCCGGCAGCGGCCAGTTGCGGTTGGCGCCCAGCCCCGCGCCGCTGCCCAGCTCGTCCGCGCCGCCCCAGAAGTAGGGGTACTCCTGGTCAGGGTCGGCGTGCAGCGAGCAGGTGAGCACGGTGGGGTCAGCGTAGAAGATCTCCTGCGTGCCGTTGCCGTGGTGCAAGTCGATGTCCACGATAGCGACGCGCGCGCCGCGGCCGGCTTGCAGGTGGCGGGCCGCGATGGCCGCGTTGTTCAGGTAGCAGTAGCCGCCATACTGGCCGGCCGTGGCGTGGTGGCCCGGCGGCCGGCAGAGGGCATAGGCGGCGCGCTGGCCCGCTTTGACCAGCTCAGCCGCGGTCAGCGCCGCCTGCGCGCTCCAGTAGGCCGCCTGCCAGGTGCCGGCCAGGATCGGGCTGTCGCGGTCGGTGGCGTGATAGCCGGCCAGTTGCTGCCAGCCGGCCGGCCGGCGGCGTGCGCCCTGCACGGCGTAGTAGCCATCGGGCCACAGCGGGCTGTCGCCGGGCAAAAAGGCGCGGCTGCCCGCGAACGCGCCTTGCAGGAAGTCGATCAACGCCGCGTCGTGGACCGCCAGAATCGGCGCCAGGCCATGATCTGCGGCCTGGACCGGGCTGCCCAGCCCGGCCGCGTCCAGTGCGGCCAGGATGGCCTTAGCCCGCGGCGGCGTTTCGTCGTAGCGATCAGGACAGCCTGGCATGACCTGGCTGGTGGCGTGAGCCTGATGTTGGCTGGCAAAGATGATGTGCATGGTGCGGTGCGGCGCGGCGCGTCAGATGGGCGCGTCGCCGTTCAGATAGTGATGCCACAACAGGCGGGCGGCCACCGCGCGCCAGGGCCGCCAGACCTGGCCCAGCGCTTCCATCTCCTGCACATCCGGCCGGGCCGCCAGGCCTTTGACCCGCTGCACGGCCACCATCAGAGCCAGGTCCGCGCTGGGCCAGATATCGGGCCGGCGCAGCGCCATCAACAGGTAGATGTTGGCCGTCCAGGGGCCGATGCCCTTGATGGCGGTCAGTTGGGCGTGGACCGCTGCGTCGTCCAGCTCGGCCAGGCCATCGATGTCCAGCGCGCCGTCGAGCACGGCCTGCGCCAGCAGGCGGCCATAGCGCGTTTTCTGGCGGCTGAAGCCGGCCGCTTTCAGCGCGTCATCGTCCAGGTGCAGGAAGGTGACCGGCGTCAGGGGATTGGCCACAGCCAGCAGGCGCTGAAAGGCTGCCCGCGCCGAGGCCAGCGACACCTGTTGCTCCAGGATGATCTGGATCAGCGTGGCAAAGCCTGGCTCGCGCGGCCAGAGCGGAGGCGGCCCCAGGCGCGCGCTGATCTGCGCCAGATCCTGGTCCCGGTCGATCAACGCCTGCACGCCGCGCAGCAGCGATTCTTCGGTCAGTGGCGAGTTGGCGTCTGGAGAGGCAGATGCAAGAGGGCTGCCAGTCATGCGCCGTTGCCCCCATTGGGAAAGACGATGGCCTCCTGGCCGGCCAGCCGCTCATGGATGCGCTCGACCACGATCTCCAGATGTTGCGGCTTGTGGACGAAATCCAGGTCGCCGGTCTGAATGGTCAGCACCGGGCAGAGGTCGAAGCTCTGCATCCAGTCGGCGTAGAAGCTGTCCAGCAGGGTCAGATAGCCGGCGTCGATGCCGTTTTCGATGCTGCGGCCCCGCCGCCGGATGCGCTCCAGCAGCAGCGGCGCGGGCGCAGCCAGATAGAGCAGCAGATCAGGCCGCGGCAGGTTGGCCACCACCAGATCGAACAGCGTGCGGTAGGAGCGATAATCGCGCTCGCTCAGGTTGCCCAGATGGTGCAGGGCGCGGGCGAAGATGTAGGCATCTTCGTAGATGCTGCGGTCGGCGATGGCCGATTGCGGATCGTTGGCCAGGGCCAGGTGTTGCTGGGCGCGGTGCCCCAGGAAGAAGACCTGCAAGTGGAAGGACCACTGGCGCATGTCGGCGTAGAACTCGGCCAGGTAGGGGTTGTCGGCCACCGACTCGAAGGCGACTTTCCAGCCCAGCCGCGCGCCGACCCGCTCGGCGATGGAGGTCTTGCCTGCGCCGATGTTGCCGGCGACGATGATGAAGCGTTTGGTCACTGGAGACTCCGCTCTGCAGACTTTCGTAGTCCTTGTGGACTGCGGTTCAGCAGGTGAATTGCGCCGAGACTTCGGACGGTGCCGCACCGGTCGAGTCCTGTGAACGAAGCCCTTTGCCGCCAAGAGCCTGACATAGCTTCAACCGGCGTAACTGCTCAGTCGACGGGTGCGAACACGTGATTTCGGTACGGCGGCCTACTCAATCCACGTGTTCGCACCCGCCGGCTGAGCAGTTACCAACCGGCGACTTCCGAAGTCTGAGATGTCACGAATTGTCGCTGAAACGGCGCTGGAGTCAAAGTCTGACCGCGCACCGATGCCGGGCGCATTCGCGTCGCTGCGCGCGGGGTGCGGAATTGGACATTTTTTCCGCCACGTGTATAATACGCCCATCATCGCCCCCTGAACAGTCTTCCTCCCCCCCACTGTTCAGTGGGTGATGTCGCGTCTGGGACTTGTCACACCTCACCTGCATCCATGAATCTGATCCATGCCTTGCGTCTGCATGAGACGCCCAGCAAACCGATCGTCGCTCTGATCGGCGCCGGGGGCAAGTCGTCGCTGCTCTTTCGCCTGGGCGAGGAACTGGCGGCCGCGGGCCGGGCCACCCTGCTGACGGCCACCACGCGGCTGTGGGCCGAGCAGGCCAACCGCGCGCCCTTCTCCCTGTTCAGCCAACACGAGGCGACTCTGGCCTTCGAGCTGCCCACCTCGCTGCGCGGCTATCGCCAGGCGCTGGCCATGGCCGGCCCCGCGCGCGAGCCGGGCAAGCTGGCCGGCCTGGACCCCGCGGTCATCTGCCGCCTGGCCGCGCTGGCCGCGGTCGATGCGGCGGTGGTCGAGGCGGACGGCAGCCGCGAGCGTCCCCTCAAGGCGCCAGCCGAGCACGAGCCGCTGGTTCCCCCCTGCGCCACGCAGGTGGTTACGGTGGCGGGCATGGCCGCCGTGGGCCAGCCGCTGGATGAGCGCACGGTTCATCGCCCGGAGCGTTTTGCCGCGCTGGCCGGCGTGCAGCCGGGCGATCTGCTGACGCCGCAGGCTGTCGCGGCCGTGCTGGTCCACCCCGACGGCGGCGGCAAGGGATGCCCGGCCGGCGCGCGGCCGCTGCTCTACCTCAACCTGGCGCTGGATGCAGCGGCCAGCCAGGCCGCTGCGCAGCAGCGCCTGGCCGCCGCCCACGCTGTGGCCGCCCAGGTTCTGGCCGCCGCGCCGGCGGCCTACCGCGCGGTGTTGATCGGCAGCGCGCAGGGCGCCGCGCCGGTGGAGGAGGTGCAGGGCAGGACCGCGGCCGTGGTGCTGGCCGCGGGCCAATCCAGCCGCCTGGGCGACGATGCGGCCAAACAGTTGCTGCCCTGGCAGCCGGGGGGCACGTTGGTCGGCCGCGCCGCGGACATTGCGCTGGCGGCTGCGGCCATCGACGAAGTGATCGTCGTCACCGGCCACCGCGCAGCCGAGGTGCAAGCCGCGCTGGGCGAGCGGCCGGTGCGCATCGTGTTCAACCCCGACTGGCCGGCCGGCCAGAGCAGCAGCGTCGCGGCCGGGCTGGCCGCGCTGGGGCCGGAGGTGTCGGCGGCGGTCTTCGTGCTGGCCGATCAGCCCACCGTGCAGCCGGCGGCCATCGACCGGCTGGTGCAGCGCCACCGGGAGACCCTGGCGCCGGTGACAGCGCCGGTCTATCAGGATGGCCAGCGGGGCAACCCGGTGCTTTTCGACCGCCGCGCCTTTGCCGAGCTGCTGGCGTTGACCGGCGACACCGGCGGCCGGCCGCTGATCCGGCGCTACGGCGAGCAGGTGCAACTGGTTCAGATCGACGCGCCGCGGCCGCTGGGGATTGAGACGATGGAGGATTACCGATCGCGCTTCACGCCTCACAGTCCCATCTCATACACCCGATACGTCCTGTAGATCTCCGCGCCCATGCCTTCCACCGACTTGCGCGCGTCGACGTTGTTCTCCAGCACCCAACTGGCCTCCACGTCCAGCATGCCTTTGCGCATGGCCTGGGTGGCGATCTCGTAGATCATGACCGCCTCGACTCCCAGGTGGCGGTGCTCAGGCAGGACGCCCAGGGCCCACACCCGCACCCAATTGATCTTGTTCTGGTAGCGCAGCGCCTGGATGAAGCCGAAGGGGAAGAGGTGCCCGTTCATCTTTTTCAGCACCAGGTTGGCGTCGGGCAGGCAGAGGGCCACGCCAGCCGAATGGCCATTGACCTCCACGAAGAAGGCCAGGTCGGGGTCCAGCACTGGCTTCATGGCGGCTGCGTAGTGGGCCAGCTCGTGGTCGGTGATGCCCACAGCGCCCCAGTTTTTCTCCCAGGCTGCGTTGTAGATCACCTTGACCTTTTCGACTTCGGCGTCGAAATTCTTCATGTCCACCTTGTGGATGGTCATCCGGCCGCGCTGCTTGAGTTTTTCGATGACGCGCGTTAGCTTGGGCGGCAGCCCTTCAGGCGAGCCGCCGTACAGCTTGCCCATGTCGATGTGGTAGGCGTACAGGTCCATGGACTTTTCCAGGCCGTAGCTTTCCAACAGCGCCGCGTAGTAGGGCGGATTGTAGGGCATCATGATGCGCGGCATGCCGTCGAAGCCGTCGATCAGCAGGCCCACCTCGTCGGTCATGGTGAAGGAGAGCGGCCCGCGCATGGCCGAGCGGTTCTGACCGCGCAGCCAGGCCGCGGCCGCGTCCAGCAGCGCGTCAGCCACCTGCTGGCTGTTGATGCACTCGAACAGGCCGAAGAATCCGATGTCGTCGTCGTGGATCTCGTTGTGGCGCGGGTTGACGATGGCCGCGATGATGCCCACATCCTGCTCCATGCCGCCGGTGATGGTTCCCTTGGGGGTGTTGTCGGGGATGACCGTCGCCTCGGCCACGAAATAGGCTGCCTGCATGTACTCGAAGGAGGGATTGTGCCTGGGGTCCAGGAACTTCTTGCGGTCGCCCACCAGCGGCGGCACCCAGTAGGGATCGTTCTTGTACAGCTTGAAGGCAAACTTGATCAGGCGGTTGCGATCCGCCGCCGAATGGGGATCCAATTGCACGACGCGCAGGTTGAGGAGGGACATGGATGACTCCTTGTGGAAACAGGTCTGGACAGAATGGGGGGTATGGCTATAATGAACGCGATGAATCTAACCTGGCAACGGCTGCGGGGTCGCACCTGCGATACCTGCGCCTTTCTCGACATCTTCCGCAGCAACGGCGACGGGCAAGTGACCCGTCTGCACGCCTTCTGCCGCGGGCCGCAGTCGCCGTATTGCGACCGGCCTGCGCCGCCGCAGCGCACCTGCGCGGCCTGGCAAAAGCTCGAAGGTCAGCGCTCGATCCCTGAAGTGGGCGATCCCAACCTGACCGTCTGAGACCGGGGAGGTCACTGACAGCGTCGGTGTAACTGATTAGGCATGGGAAACCGGGTTTTTGTCTCGCAGACCAAGGTCATGGCGCCATGAAAGGTCGTTGCACAGACGAAAACCATACCCGCACGAGAAAAACCCGGTTTCTGAACGATTCAAGTATAGCGCGAAGTGCCCCCGACGTCAATCATGGAGTGATCCAGGGGCTAATGCAAACCCGCCGGTTTACAGAACCGGCGGGAGCAAGCATTGACGAACTATTTATGCAGGACTTACGCAAAACGGGTCTCGATACGGCCTGCGGGTTGAGTAGCGGGTCAGTCAGGGCTTTTCAC
>JACSRL010000489.1 GCA_014879765.1 Anaerolinea sp.
ATGGCCCACGTCTTCAAGATCCGCCGCTGGCAGCACTACGAGGCGGGCTTCGACTATTTCGTGTGAGGTGAGCAGGGTAAGTTTGCCAACCTTCGGAAGGTTGGCAAACTTGCGGAGGCGTCCATGCCAAATCCAATTCCCCTGATCGGCGGGCACTATTACCACATCTACAACCGCGGCAACAACGGTGAGACGATCTTCCGCACCGCTGAAAACTACCGCTACTTCATGCAGCTCTACGTTCAACACATCGAGCCAGTGGCTGTGACGCATGCCCTTTGTCTGCTGCCCAACCACTTCCACTTCCTCGCCTATATGCGTACGGATGAGGAACAGCAGAGTTGGCGCCTGGCGCAAGGTTGCCAACCTTCCGAAGGTTGGCAACCTTTACCCTCACACCGCGCCTTCAAAAACCTGTTCATTGCCTACTCTCTGGCCTTCAATCAGCGTTATGGACGCACAGGCAGCCTGTTCCAGAAGCCATTCAAGCGCATTCCTGTGGATAGCGAACGCTATTACACGTCGTTGATGCGTTACATCCACCGAAACCCTGAGAAGCATGGGTTAGTCGCTGACTTTCGCGACTGGCCGTGGTCGTCGTACAAGGCGATTCTGTCAGACCAGGCCACACACGTTCCACGAGCCGACGTGTTGGCCTGGTATGGTGGACGTGATACTCTTATCGCCGCTCATCAACTTGCTCCTGAAGAGTGGCGTATTTCAGGGCTTATAGCCGGTTTGGAGTAGATTCAAGTTTAGCAACCTTTCGGAAAGGTTGCTAAACTTGGGATACCAACCCTGCGGAAGTTTCCGAAGTTTTTCCGAGGTTTTTCCGAAGTTTGCCAAACTTTCCGAAAGTTTGGCAAACTTAATTAGATCAAGATGACCACCGACCTGACCTTCTTCACCAACGAGCCGGAGGCCGCGCTGTTGGACCGCTTCCGGGCGACGCTGCGCGATGTGCAGTTCTTCGACGTGCTGGTGGGCTACTTCCGCACCAGCGGTTTCCACCTGCTGTACGATGCGCTGGAGAAGGTCGAGGAGGTCCGCATCCTGGTGGGTCTGGGGGTGGACCGGCAGACGCTGGAGATCGTCGAGGCCAGCGGGCAGCAGCTCGAGCTGGCCTTCCGGTCGACGCGCCAGACCAAGGATCTCTTCGCCGATGAGCTGGTGGATGAGATGGATCGTTCGGCTGACAGCTACGACACCGAGCGCGGGGTGCGCACCTTCATGCAGTGGCTGCAAAGCGGCAAGCTCAAGCTGAAGGCGCATCCCAGCCGCCAGATCCACGCCAAGGTCTACATCAGCCGTTTCCCCAGCCACGACCGCGACTTCGGGCGGGTGATCACGCCAACCCCAGTGCCCGGCGCCGACAGCGCGTACCATCTCCGGTGCCGGGCACTGGGACACATGTCGAATGACGGTCGTCGCGTTGAGAGCCAGTCAGCACTCCAACCCCCAGTGCCCGGCGCCGACAGCGCGGTTGAGGTGATCCATGCCACCACGCCAAGTCAAGTTCGCTCCTGGCGAATACTACCACATCTACAACCGCGGCAGCGGCCGCCATCCCATCTTTCGTGAGCAGGCCAACTACCAGTTTCTCTTGCTGCGGCTCAAGAAGTATTCGGTTGAGTTGTCAGTCGCCGTCGTTGCCTATTGCCTGATGCCCAACCACTACCACTTCCTGTTGCGCCAGGATGCTCTTGATGCAGCGGGTTTGGTGGCACAGCGAGTTTTCAATAGCTATGTGAAGATGTTCAATAAACGCTACGATCGCACAGGCACCTTGTTCGAGGGCCGTTTCAAGGCGATTCACGTTGACCGTGAAGGCTATCTGCTCCATCTCTGCCGCTACATACACGCCAACCCGGTCAAGGATGGCCTGGTGCCACGATTGGAGGACTGGCCCTACTCGAACTATCACGAATGGATCGGCGCCCGGCGTGGTAGTCTGGTGGATATGGCGTTTGTGACAGCCAACTTCCCGCAGCCCGACTTATATCGCCAGTTCGTGCAGGATTACCTGGATGGGCGGGCAAAAATGCCGAAGGAGATCAAGCCGTATCTTCTGCGATAGCTCCGGCGCCGAACGCGCGCCACTCCCGGTGCCGGGCACTCGGACACATGCGCAGAGGCAGCCGTCGCGTCGAAAGCAGCTTGACCGCTCAACCCAAGTGCCCGGCGCCGAACGCGCGCCACTCCCGGTGCCGGGCACTTGGACACATGCGCAGAGGCAGCCGTCGCGTCGAAAGCAGCTTGACCGCTCGACCCAAGTGCCCGGCGCCGTGAGCACCGCCATCGCATGGACCCAGTCGACCGGGAACCCACTGTCCAGTTGCGCGAAGATCAGCCTTTGCGGCAACTTGACCGATGAGTGATCCCCGCGAAACAGCGATTTGTACGATACGGAGAACTACCCTAAGAATTGGTACAGTCGCGAGAACCCCTTCGCCAAAAAGAAAATCACCCCGCTGCAAGCCAGGTCCGGTGACCGGACGCAGGGCGTGAAGCCGGCTTTCACATGCAGTGGCGTGACTTATCTGCTGGGCATACCCCGTTTGACAAACCCGCCGCCGTGCGGCATAATCGCTTGCACAACCGCATATCCCTGCCAACAGCAACGACGGAGACCAGTACGCGGAGAGAAGCTGCCAGAGAGGCCGGGCGATCCCCCACGATCGCTGCAAGCCCGGTCCAGCCCAAGCCCGCCGAATTCACTCCTGAGCTGATGGGTGAAATCAGCGGTGAAGGGTGAAGGATGAAGGATGAAGGATGAATCCGGAGCCTTCTGAGATTCATCATTCATCATTCATCGTTGTAAAGTAGTCCACTCCGGCGGCCCGCCGTTACCCGGGCAACCGATGCCCAGCAGCGTGCTTCGGAAGAAAGCGCCAGGTGTCACGTGTGACGCTTCACGCTTCACGCTTCACGCTTCACGCCTCACGAGTCACGCACGCCGGCGTCGGAACAAGCGCCTTGCCGCTTGCGTGCAAGGAAACAGGGTGGTACCGCGAACTGTGAAGCCCACGTCTCGTCCCTGGACGGACGTGGGCTTTTTATTTGTTAATGGTTAATGGTCAATGGTCAATGGTCAATGGTCAATGAGCGGAATGTACTCGTTGCCAGTGTCCATGCCTGATGCACCGTTTGACGTTCTGATTTCAACTGAGGTGCAAACATGCATGATTTGCAGAGACTACGCGACCAGGCTCTGGCCGGGCTGGCGGCCGCGGGCGATGAGACGGCGCTGGAGGCGTGGCGCATCCAGTACCTGGGCCGCAAGGGCCAGGTACTGGAGCTGCTGCGCGCGATCCCTGACCTGCCGGCGGCCGAGCGGCCGGCCTTTGGCCAGGCGGCCAACGCGCTGAAGGGGGAGCTGAGCGCCGCCTTCGACGAGCGCGCCCAGGCGGTGGCCCAAAGCAAGCTGGCCGCCGAGCTGGCGGCCGAAGGGGTGGACGTGACCCTGCCCGGCCGGCGGCCGCAGTTGGGCCGGCTGCATCCCAGCAATCAGACGCTGCGCGAGATCAACGGCATCTTCGCGGCCATGGGCTTTCAGGTCTATACCAGCCCCGACGTGGAGACCGATGAGCTCAACTTCGAGCTGCTCAACATGCCGCCCGGCCACCCGGCGAGGGATATGTGGGACACCTTTTACACCACCACGCCGGGCGTCATCATGCGCACCCACACCAGCCCCGGCCAGATCCACGCCATGCGCGCCCTGGGGCCGGACAAGCCGATCCGCGTCATCCTGCCCGGCATGTGCTACCGCTATGAGCAGGTGACAGCCCGCTCGGAGATGATGTTCCATCAGGTCGAGGGGCTGGCCATCGGCCGCCGCATCACCATGGCCGACCTGAAGGGGGTGATCGTCGAGTTTGCCAACCAGCTCTACGGCGCGGGCCGCCGGCTGCGCTTCCGCTGCTCGCATTTCCCCTTCACCGAGCCCAGCGTCGAGGCCGACGTGGACTGCATCCTCTGCCGCGGCAAGGGCTGCGCGATCTGCAAATACACCGGCTGGCTGGAGATCATGGGCGCAGGCATGGTACACCCAACCGTGCTGCGCAACGGCGGCTACGACCCAGCCGAGTGGTCCGGCTTCGCCTTCGGCATGGGCCCCGAGCGCATCACCATGCTCAAGCACGGCATCTCAGACATCCGCTATTTCTTCGGGAATGACGTGCGGTTTCTGGAGCAGTTCGGATAGGAGCGACCATACCCTATGACTGTCATACGCGTTCCCCTCTCCTGGTTGAACGATTTCGTCGATATCCGTGACCTGGACCCCATCGAGCTGGCCGAGCGGCTGACGCTGGCCGGGCTGGAGGTCGAACATATCCGCTGGGTTGGGCTGAACCCCTCCCCCCGCTACCACGTCCCGCCGGAGCGCATGGACGAGGGCGATGGCCTGGGCTGGGAGCGGGATAAGCTCTTCGTGGGCGAGATCACCCGCACCGAACGGCACCCCGACGCCGACCGTCTGCTGCTGGCCACGGTGGAGTACGGCGGCGTCAAACCCATGACTATCATCACCGGCGCGCCCAATCTGCGGCCAGGCGACCGCGGGCTCAAGATCGCCTTTGCTGTCATCGGCGCGCGGCTGGTGGACCCCTACGCCGAGGGCACCAAGACCATGGTGCTCAAGGCCGGCAAGATTCGCGGCATCCAGTCCGAGGGCATGGCCTGCTCTGAGAAGGAGCTGGGCATCAGCGAGGAGCACGAGGGGATCATCCTCCTGCCGGCCGACGCGCCCGTGGGCATGCCGCTGGCCGACTACCTGGGCGACGCGGTGCTGGAGATGGACCTGACCCCCAACCTGGCCCGCAACCTGAACATCCTCGGCGTGGCGCGCGAGGTGGCCGCGCTCTTCAACCGGCCGCTGAAGCGCGTCCAACCGGAGCTGGCCCGCATCGCCGGCATCGTCCGGCCCGAGGCCATGCCGCGGCCAGACCAGCCGGCCGAGCCCTTCGTCCAGATCGTCATCGAGGCCCCGGATCTCTGCCCGCGCTACACTGCCACCTTGATTCGCGATGTGCAGATCGGCCCCTCGCCCCACTGGGTGCAGGATCGCCTGCGCAAGGCCGGCGTGCGCCCCATCAACAACGTCGTCGACGCCACCAACTACGTCATGCTGGAATGGGGCCAGCCGACGCACGCCTTCGACTATGACCTGCTGCTGGAGCGGGCGATCAAGGCGAAACAAGGGGTGGGGACAGAGCCAGTCCTGCCTCCCTCCAGCTCTGGCCGGTCTCCGACCGAGCCAGTCCTGCCCACCATCATCATGCGCCGCGCCAAGCCGGGCGAAACGATGACCACCCTGGACGGCAACGAGCGCCAGTTGACCCCCGACATGTTGATGATCGCCGACACGCTGGGGCCGATCGCCGTCGGCGGCGTCATGGGCGGACTGGAGACCGAGGTCAACGAACGCACCCGCCACGTGCTGCTGGAGGCGGCCTCCTTCGATTTCATCAACAACCGGCGCACCTCGCAGGCCCTGCGTCTGCCCAGCGAGGCCACCGCGCGCTTCAGCAAGGGCATCTCAGCGGAGCTGACGATCCCGGCCGCCAGCCGCTGCGCCCACATGATGGCTGAGCTGGCCGGCGGCAGGGTGGTCGCGGGGGTCGAGGACTGCTACCCCTTGCCACAGCACAGCGCCGTGGTGGAGATCACCCCGGCCGAGGTGCAGCGCATCCTGGGCATGGACGTGCCGGCCAGCCAGATTCAGGAGATCCTGGAGCGGCTGGAATTCGCCGTAGAGGAAATCCCACCCCCCGCCGATCGAGCAGCGCAGCGTATCGAGACCCTGCGCGTCACCGCGCCCTGGTTCCGCCTGGACGTGAGCATCCCGGCCGATCTGATCGAGGAGGTCGCACGGGTCATCGGCTACGACCAGATCCCCACCACGCTGATGGACGACGCCTTGCCGCCGCAGTGGCGCAACTGGGCGCTGGAGAGCAAGGAACGGGTGCGCGATCTGCTCATGGGCGCGGGGCTGCAAGACAGCATCAGCTACGCGCTGATCGGCGCGGAGCTGAACCGCAAGCTGTTGGCCGCCCAGGGTGAGCCGGTCTACGACACGCTGGCCGGCCGCGCGCCGGCCGACGCGCCGCTGCCGCTGATCCTCGACCCCGAAACGCTGGTGCGGCTGGAGAACCCGCTGACCCCGGCCGCGGACCGGCTGCGTTCGACCCTGCTGGGCAGCATGGTCAACGCGCTGGCGGCCAACCTGCGCGCCGTGGGCCGGGTGGCGCTCTTCGAGATCGGCAAGGTCTACTGGCCGATCCCTGGCGAACGGCTGCCAGCCGAGCCGGAGCATGTGGCCATCGCCCTGGCTGGCCCGAGGGAGGCCGGCGCCTGGCTGAACCGCAACGACACGCTCATGGACTTCTTCGACCTGAAGGGGGTGATCGAGGAGCTGCTGGAGCGGCTGGGCCTGCTGGCCAGCGCGACCTTCGAGCCGGCCACGCATCCCCTTTTTGGCCCCAAGGCCGCGCGCGTGCTGCTCAAGGGCAAGCCCCTGGGCGTGCTGGGCGAGCTGCACCCGGCCGTGCGGCGCGCCTTCGACCTGCCCGAGACACGCGCGGCCGTGGCTGAGCTGCAACTGGCCCCGCTGGCCGCGGCCATCAGCGCCCGCCAGACCATGCAGCCGCTGAGCAGCTTCCCGGCCATCAAGGAAGACCTGGCCCTGCTGGTGGATGAGAGCGTCACCGCCGAGCAGGTGGAGATGGCCATCCGCCAGGCCGGCGGCAGTCTGCTGCGCGATCTGGTGCTGTTCGATCTCTACCGCGGCAAGCAGGTGCCGGCCGGCAAGAAGAGCCTGGCCTACGCGCTGACCTTCCAGGCCGACGACAAGACCCTCAAGGACGCCGACGTGGAGAAGGTGCGCCGCCGCATCGTGGCCCGGCTGGGGCAGACGGTGGGCGCGGAGCTGCGGGGGTAGCCCTGGGAAGACTTCGGAAGTCGCCGCCACGACACGTCCAACGACCTGTCGTCAAACAAGCGGCGACTTCCGAAGTCTCGCGCTATCGGGTGAATGGCGAAAGGAAGCGATCTTTGATGAAGAATTCGCACGTGGTGCTGGCGGGGACGGCGCTGGCGGGCCTGGGCGGGCTGGCCTATGCCCGCTATGTGGAGCGCCTGTGGATCGACGTGTCGCGCCTGTGGGTGACGGCGCCGTCGTCCGGCCTGCCGCCGCAGGGGCTGCGCATCATGCAGCTTTCCGACATGCACTTCACCGGCCAGGGTCTGATCGAACACTGGAAGATCCAGCGCACGATCGATCTGCTGGCCGGCGAGGCCATCGACCTGCTGCTGATCACCGGCGACCTGATCCACGACGACGGCGGCATGGACGCGGCCCTGGCGCTGATCGACCGGCTGCCGCGGCCGCGGCTGGGAATTTTCGCCTGCCTGGGCAACCATGACTACTCCTGTTATAGCTGGCTGGGGCCGGCGCGCACGGCCTGGCGCACCGCTCCGCCCGGCCAGCGACTGGCCAAGGCAGCCCGCTACACGGGCGACATGGTGCGGCGCATCGTGGTCAACGACCGCCTCTACCTGGGTGAACACAACAACGACATGGTTGAGTTCCGCCGCCGGCTGGCCGCGGCCGGCATCCACCTGCTGATCAACAGCAGCCGGCGGGTGCAGGCGGATGGGTTCGACCTGTGGCTGGCCGGCCTGGACGATCTGATGGAGGGGCGGCCCGACGCGCTGGCCACGCTGGCAGAGATGCCGGAGCGCGGCAGCCTGCGCATCCTGCTGGCCCACAACCCTGACCTGATGCTGGACCCGGCGCTCCAGCAGGTGGACCTGGCCCTCTGCGGCCACGTGCATGGCGGCCAGATCCGGCTGCCGCTGCTGGGCTCGCCGCACACCCAGGGCACCCACCTCTCGCGGCGCCGCTCAGCGGGCTGGTTCCAGTACGGCCACGCGGCCACCTACATCAGCCGCGGCCTGGGCGAGGGCATCCGTCTGCGCTTCAACTGCCGGCCGGAGGTGGCGTTGATCCACGTGCTGCCGGCCTGAACGCCAGGATTCGGCGCGGTGTCGAGGCTTTAGCCCGCTTTGGCCCATGGGAGGGGAGTGCGCCGACCCGGCTTAAGCCTCGACACCGCATTAGAAACCAGGTTGTAACTGCACCCATTTGGAATGGCTGGAGGTGACAGCGCGTGGTCAAAAAGGACGGCGCCTGCCGTTTAACCTGCTAACATGGTGCTGCTCAGGCGTGGGAAACCGGGTTTTGTCTTGCAGACGAAAATCATGCCCGCACGAGAAAAACCCGGTTTCTGAACGACCGGC
>JACSRL010000424.1 GCA_014879765.1 Anaerolinea sp.
TGCGGGTAGGGACGAGGTCACCTCGTCCCGTCATGCAGGTAGGGACGAGGTCACCTCGTCCCGTCATGCAGGTAGGGACGAGGTCACCTCGTCCCTACCCGCAGCGTGGCTATCGCTGGACGAGGGCGACAGCGATCTGGTGCTCTTTCTGAGTTATTTCGTTGCCGCGATCCATACTATCTTCCCCGATTCGTGTACCGACACCCTTGCATTGCTCCGATCGCCCAATCCGATTGCTCAGGCGTCACTCTTGGCTGCGCTCGGCAATGAGCTTCATCGGCTGCCTGGCCGCGCCGTCCTGGTGTTGGACGATTACTACACCATTCGTGGCCAGGCTGTACATGATTTTCTGAGCGAACTGCTGCGCCACTGGCCACAACGGCTGCATCTGGTGTTGATTTCGCGCAGCAATCCGCCCTGGCCGCTGGCGAGCCTGCGCGCCAAAGGCCAGGTCGTCGATATCCGGACGCGTGATCTGCGTTTCACGCCGGGGGAAACTACCACGTTCCTGGACAAGGCATTGGCGACGCCGCTCAGCCGTTCTGCGATTGCCTTCCTCGACCAGCAACTTGAGGGCTGGATCGCCGGTTTGCGCCTGGTGATTCTGTCGCTGGGCGCCGGAGTCGCCGTGGATAGTGAGTTGACCGATCTGGCGGGCGTCCCTGGCGAGATCACCGACTATCTGGTGAACGAAGTCATAACCGGCCAGACGCCAGCCATTCTCAGGTTTCTGTTGGCGACCTCCATCCTGGATCGGTTTTGCGCTGGGCTGTGCAAGCAGGTCCTTGTCAGCGACACAGAGAGCGATGATCCCCCGTGCGACGTCAAAGCCTGCATTCAGTGGCTGGAAGGCAACAATCTCTTTGTGACTTCCCTGGATAACGACAGGCAGTGGTACCGCTACCACCACCTGTTCCAGGAGCTGCTGCAACGACGACTGCTGGACCAGGCAGGGCCGGAGCGGGTGGCTGAGCTCCACCGCAGGGCCGCAGCCTGGTTCGCGGGCAGGGTTTGATCGACGAGGCCCTGCGCCATGCCCTTGCCATCGACGACCTGGGCATGGCCGCGCAACTGATGGTAACGGGGCTGTGCGATGTGCTCAACCGGGAGGATCGAGCCACATTGGATCGCTGGCTGCGCCTGTTGCCCGATGAGTTCATCCAGCGTCATCCCTGGCTCTTGCTGATCAAGGCGGTAGTCGTGGGGTTTTCCTGGCAACTCGTCGCCACATGGAAGCTGCTCGGACAGGTCGAGGCGCTGTTGGACGAAGGGGACGATCGCATACCAGGCTTGATCGCTGCGCACGATTTGCCGGTGCTGCGGGGCATCATCCTGACCTTGCGGGGCCAGGAGGCCTATCTTCATGGCCAGGCGGACCTCGCCATCGCCCGCAGCGAGGAGGCGCTGGCGCTGCTCCCCAGGCGGTGGAGCTATGTGCGCGGCATTGCCGTGCTGTACTGGGGCCTGGGCATGCAAGCGATCGGCCGCGGCGACGCCGCCCAGCGCACGCTGATCGACGAGTACGCGGGTCTGCTGGAGAAGACTGACGCGTATGCGCTGCGCCTGCTGTTTACGGCAGGCTTCAACGCCATCGAGTCCGGCCACCTGGAGCAAGCAAGGCTGCTGGCGCAGGCGATGCTTGATCATGCCATGCCGAGCCGGTTGCCACATGCCGCGGGATTTGGGCACTACTTTCTTGGAGTTGTGAACTACTGCTGTAATGACTTGGACACTGCCGGGCAGCACTTCGAGGAGCTCGTGGCCAAACGTTTCGTGGTTCATACACAGGCCGCCCGCAATGGCATGATCGGCATGGCGCGCGTGCATGTGGCCCGGGCAGAGACTTCGGCAGCCTGGCCGGTGATGGAGCTGCTGAGCCAGTTTGATTTGGATCGCCTGGGCCAAGAGGGCGATGACGCGCGCGCTCTGCGCGCATTGCTGGCGTATTGGCAGGGCGACGGCGAAACGGCCTTGCGCTGGGCAGATAGTTACACCGCTCCGGTAGTGGGCCGGTCTCTGCTCTGGCTGCAAAACCCGCATCTGGCCAAGGCCCGCATCCTCTTGACGAGCGGCGTAGGCGCGGATGTGCAAGCGGCGCTCGACATCCTGGCTGCGCAGCTTAAGTTTGCGCAACACACCTTCAACGTGCGCGTCCAGATCGAAGTTCTGGCCCTGCAGGCCCTGGCGCTCGAGATTCATGGCAATGCCGCCGCAGCCAGCGCCGCGTTGCGCCAGGCTGTGGAACTCGCGCGGCCTGGTGGCTTCATCCGGCCTTTCGTCGACCTGGGGCCACCCATGCAAACCATGCTGCTCCGGCTGGCTGGGCAAGGTCGGGCCGTCGAGACGGTGCGGCGCATCCTGGCCGCGTTCCCTGAGCCTCCCGAGAAAGCCGCCGGCGGCGATGCCGAATCCCGGAGCCGGGTGGCCAACGCCAGGTTGGTCGAACCCCTGACCGATCGTGAGTTGGATGTGTTGGCGCTATTGCCTGGGCGGCTGAGCAACAAAGAGATCGCCAGCCAGTTGGTTCTTTCGACGGCGACAGTGAAGCGCTATACCGTCAACATCTATCAAAAGCTCGGCGTCAACAAGCGACGGGATGCAGCTATTAAAGCGGAAGCGATTGGGATCCTCCCCCTTCGCTGACCGCCCGCCCTGATCTCTTCTGGTCAGTCGCCCTCACGGTTTTGTCACCCTCTTCTCACCCTTTTGGCGGTATTACCGCAGCGATAGAGATGATACACTGGCAGCATGAACGCTGCGCTGCCTCCAAGTCGCTCAGGGTTTGATCGCCCGGCGACCTATCGAATCGACGTGCAGGGTCGCATTCCAGCCACATGGTGCGATCGCCTGGAAGGTATGGTCATCACGGAAAGCTCCGCGGGAGCCAAGCCGTCTGTGACCACGCTGGAGGGCGAGCTGGCGGATCAGGTCGCCCTGGCCGGCGTGCTCAACACGTTGGTCGAACTGCATCTGTCAGTGGTTGCGGTGGAGCGCTTGTCCGCTGCAGCCTGATCCTGGCCAACGTCATCGACGAGATGGCCCACGGCGGTAGCTGGCTCTGGCCGATTCTGGGCATCATCTTTCTGCCCTTCACCACGCTGATGTATGTCATCCTCTGGTCGCCCACCGGCCTGGCCGGCTGGGACTGGTTCTGGCTGGTGATGGCGGTGGTGATCGACGTGATGCACTATACCAGCACGGCCTACTCCAACCGCAATCAGATCCCCGGCTATAAACCGGCCTCAAGCGCGCCTGCAACACCGCCAACGACACCGTCGTGAACGCTTGTCGCATTCATGTTCAACGTCGGCAACATCATGTCCGACCAATCAACCCCGTTTTCTGATAGGAGAATTGACGATGGCAAAACAACTGGTAATCGCATATTTCGCGAACGAAGCCGCCGCAGATCAAGCGGTGGATGCAGTCAAACAGTGGGATAAGGCCAGCCAAGACATCAAGCTGGGTGCAATTGGCGTCCTGGTCAAGAACGACCAGGGCAAGATCAAGACCCACAAGCTGGGCAAGCGCAAGACCGGGACCGGCGCAGTCATCTTTGCATTGGCAGCAGCCCTGACCGGGGGTGCGACGTTGCTGGCTGGCGCCGTCTTCGGTGGCGTCGTCGGTTCCTTCTTCCGCAAAGGGCTGGGAATGTCCAAAGACGACCTGGCCCACATCGACGGCCAGTTGGACGGTGGTAAGGCGGCCGTGTGCATCCTGGCTGCCTTGGACGAGGCGGAAGCCGTGTCTGCCAAATTGGCCGAGCTGGGCGGCGTCTCGGAGTCATACGAGGTGACGGACGAAGTCGTCGAAGAAGCTGAAGCAGCCGCCGAGGAGATGCCTGAAGAGGAAGCCGAAGCGCCAGCTGAAGAACCGAAGGCATAACATCTCTCGAACCGATCGACTGTTGCGGCCGGCAGGCACACGCGGGAATGGCGTTGGCGACCGGTCGCTTACAAGCGCCGATGGATGACCCGCGACCTGGGTCATCCATCGGCTGGCCCTGTAGTGGGCGCGTAGCAGCCGGCTACGGCAGCAGCCTAAGGAGACATCAACTATGCTAAGACGAGGATTAGGCGGCCCAGGAAGAGGCATGGCCAGACGGAGTGTCATGCGCCGGCATCGCCGGATGCGCCGACGGATGCGCAGACGGCTGGTCATCGGCGGCGCCGTGCTACTGGCCGTTGGGACCAGCGCCACCAAGCTGTCCAAGAGTGAGGTCCAGCAGGTCGAGCAGCACACCGGCATGAAGGCTGAGGATCTCTCGGAAGAGCAGCTTGACGCCGCCATGGAGGAACTGGGCATCGAGGGCCAAGAGCCAACCGATCAGGAGATCGCCATGCTCGAGGCCGAAGAGGACAAGGCCGCTGGCCAGCCCGCAGCGAGCTCAGCCCCGGCTGAGCAGGCCACGGCGTCGCAGGAAGACCTGATCTCGCAGCTCGAACGCCTGGGCGCGCTCAAGGCCCAAGGGCTGCTCACCGAAGAGGAATTCGCCGCAGAGAAGGCGAAGCTGCTGGGAAGCTGACACTAGAAGCGTTTCTTTCTGCTGATGCGGCGTAGGCTGGATTCTTGTTTATCGTCAGCAACTGGTTCTGTCAATGGCGCTTTCGGCGGGCGTCAGGCCTGCCGAAAGCGCATCACGCCTATCATCCTGGAGGTTAAACCATGTGCTGTTTCTTCACGATCCTGGTCTTTTTAGGGCCCCGCATTGCGGCGCCGCTCTGGTGGCTGGTGCAGCCGACTCGCTGGAGCCTCGCCTTCAACAACAACATCCTCTGGCCGATCCTGGGCATTATCTTCGTGCCCTGGACCACCATCATGTACGTCCTCGTCGCCCCGGCCGGCGTCACTGGTTGGGATTGGCTGTGGCTTGGACTGGGCCTGCTGGCAGACATCGCCTGGTGGGCTGGCGGCGGATTCCGCAAGCGCGTGCCGGGTTACACCGGGCAGTACTAGCGCCGTCGCGACGCCCCACAGGGACGACCAATGGTCCCTTTCATCTGGCAAGGAGCAGAGAACATGACCGCTACATCCGCAACATCCATGCAAACGAATCAGCGCCCCTGGTGGCTGACGCTCGTTATGGGTATCCTGGCAATCGCCGTCGGCGCCGTTTTGCTGTGGGCGCCGGCCAAGACCAAGGTCGAGAGCTATCAACTGCTGGTGGCCTTTCTGGGCATCTACTGGCTAATCGTAGGCACCATGGACATCATCTCGATGTTCGTGGATCACACCGCCTGGGGTTGGAAGCTGTTCATCGGCATCGTGAGCATCGTTGCCGGCTTCTATGTCCTGGCGTATCCGATGGCGGCCGCCGTGGCCTTGCCCCGAATCATGGTGCTCGTGCTGGGCCTCTGGGGCCTGATGTACGGGACGATCCTGCTCATCATGGCGTTCAAGGGCGGCGGTTGGGGCGCCGGTATCCTTGGCGTGCTGGGGATAATCTTCGGCTTCATCCTGATCGCGGATTATGGCTCGCTGTTCTCGGGTCTGGCTATGCTCTGGGCCGCGGCGGTGACCGCTTTCATCGGCGGCTTCATCATGGTCATCCAGGCGTTCCGGCAACGGAAAGCCTGAGGCAATTTCCGGCGACATGAGATACCAACATGACAACGGCTGCCCAAACTGACGAAAAGGCCACCGGCATCGGGCGCTTCATCCCCGTCCTGTCCTGGCTGCCGCGCTACGACCGCTCCTGGCTGACCGTCGACATCATCGCCGGGCTGACGTTGTGGGGGCTGGTGGTGCCGGAGGCCATGGCCTATGCCGGCATCGCCGGCCTGCCGCCGCAAGCGGGCCTCTACACGCTGCTGGCCGCGCTGCTGGTCTACGCCCTGCTGGGCACCTCGCGCCACCTGGTGGTGCAGGCCACCTCGGCCACGGCCGCGCTGCTGGCGTCGTCGGTGGCGGCGGCGCTGGTGGCGACGGCCGCGGCCAACGCGTCCGATCCCGCGACCTACCAGGCCTATGCCTCGGCTTTCGTCCTGGTCACGGGTTTGGTCTTTCTGGGCGCCGGCCTGGCCAGGCTGGGCTTCATCACCCAGTTCCTCTCCAAACCGGTGATGGACGGCTTCGTGATGGGCCTGGCCATCTTCGTGGCGGTGGGACAGCTCAACAAGCTCTTCGGCGTGGAAAAACCGGCGGGCAACACGGTGGAGAAGCTGCTGGGGATCATCCGGGAGCTGCCTGAGGCCAACTGGGTGGCCTTTGCCGTGGGCGCCGCCGCGCTGGCGCTGCTCTTCCTGCTGCCGCGCTGGAACAAGAAGCTCCCGGCCGGCCTGGTGGTGCTGTTCGGCGCCATCGGGCTGAGCGCGCTGCTGGATCTGCACGGCCGGTACGGCGTGGAGATCGTGGGAACGCTGCCGCAGGGGCTGCCCACGCTGACCTTCCCGCAGGTCCCAATCACAACCTACCTGGCCATGGTGCTGCCGGCCATCGGCGTGTTGCTGGTGGCCTACAGCGAAGCGCTGGGGGTGGCGCACGAGTTCGCCGAAAAACATGGCTACGAGGTGGACGCGAACCAGGAGCTGAACGCCCACGCGGTGGCCAACCTGGTGAGCGCCTTGTTTGGCGGCATGTTGGCCGCCGGCAGCATGTCGGCCTCGGCCGTCAAGGAGGGTGCGGGCGCCCGCTCGCAGGTGACGAATCTGGTTACCTGGGTCGTGACCATCATCACCGTGCTCTTCCTGACGCCCCTGTTTGCAACGCTGCCCGAGGCCGTGCTGGCCGCGCTGATCATCCACGCCGTCTGGCACATTATCGCCTCGCGCAAGTTACAAAAGCTGCGTCTGGCGTCGCGCGTCGAGTTCTGGTTTGGCGTGCTGGCGCTGGCCGGCGTGCTCCTGGTCGACGTGCTGGAAGGCATGATCATTGGGGTGGTGGCCTCGCTGATATTTGTCGTTTACAAGTCGAGCCGGCCGCACGTCTCATCGCTGGGCCGCGTGCCCGGCGTGCCCGGCGCGTACTCGGACCTGACCCGCCATCCTGAGAACATCCCTGTGCCGGGGGTGTTGATCGTGCGCCTCGATGGGCAGTTTTACTATGCCAATGCCCTCACTGTCCGGGATCGGGTGAAAGCTATGATCGCCGACATGGAGACGCCTCCCCGAGCGGTGATCTTCGATGCTGCCAGCCAGGATCAGATCGATGTGACCGGCACGGACGTGCTCAAGAGCCTGCTGAAAGAGCTGCACGGCAAAGGCATCGACGTGTACGTGGCAGAGGTGCATGCGCCTGTGCTCGAGTACGGCCGCCAGACGGGACTGCTGGAAGCCTTTGGCGAAGACCACGTGTTCCCGACCGTGGATGCGGCTGTACGCGCCCTGGCACCGACGGCCGTATCTGATCAACCATGATGGAGAAAGTAACCCATGACCAAACCTTTCCGCTTTACTCTGCTGGCCGTCCTCAGCCTGGCGCTGGTCGTTGCTGCGGCCTGCTACCCGCCCGCCACGCCCGTTCCGTCATCGGCCCCAGCGCCGTCCGGCGACATCACGGACATCGTCTGGCAGTGGACGAGCGTCGCCAACCGCACAACCGGCCAAACGACCCCGGTCCCCAACCCGCAGGCCTACACGATCATCTTCCGCGATGACGGCACGGTAAGCGGCCAGGCCGACTGCAACACTTTCACTGGAACGTACTCCACGGATGGCGGCTTGTTTATCAACACGACGCCCGACGTGATGGCAGCCTGCGGCGGCGCTTCTCTGGACATCCAGTACTTTGAGCTGCTGGATGCCATCGTAACCGGCGGCCCCGATGGATCCGGCGGCCTGGCGCTGGAGACGGCCGGCGGCGAGCAGCGCATGACCTTCGTCAGCGGTGTGCCGCCAGCGCCAACCGCTCCCGCGGCTGCCCCGGCCCCGTCCAGCGACATCACCAACATCGTCTGGAAGTGGCAGACGCTGGAGGATGTAGCGGCCGGGGCGTCAACCAGAGTGCCCGATCCGAGCAAGTACACCATTGTCTTCTATGACGACGGGACGACGACCGGGCAGGCTGACTGCAACACGTTCTCCGGAACCTATTCGCAAGGGGCCGACTTCACGATCAGCGTGACGCCTGATGTCATGGCGGCTTGCGATCAAGGGTCGATGGACCAGCAGTTCTTGAACTTGCTGGATGATGTCGTTGCTGGCGGCCCCGATGGCGCTGGCGGCCTGATGCTGCAGACGGCTGGCGGCGCTCAGAAGATGCTGTTCAGCAACGGCGGCGCGGCGCAGTAAGCGCTTAGCCAGGGATTGGAAATCCCAGGCTGACAGCACGAAGGCCCCTCAGGGCCTGGCGGAGTGGCCAGGGATT
>JACSRL010000522.1 GCA_014879765.1 Anaerolinea sp.
TCCGTCGTCGGCAGCGTCAGATGTGTATAAGAGACAGGTGCCCAGCAGCACCACCGCGTCGGCGTGATCGGGCTGCAAGGCGACCGCCTCCTCCAGCGCGGCCGCGGCATCGTCCAGCCGGCCCTCGATGAAGGCGACGCGGCCGGTCGCGAAACGCTCGAAGAAGGGCTCCAACCCGCCGGCCTCCAGCGCAGCCTGGTACATGGCCAGCGATCGGGCGCGGTCCGGCCCCCAGTAGAAGCCGCCCAGGGCATGATAGGCGCTGGCGTTGGTGGGGTCGATCTCGATGGCTTTCAAGAGCAGCGCCTCGGCCTGATCGCGCTGGCCCTGGTTGGCCAGCGCGATCCCCGCCCGGTAGAGCTGCAAACTTTGGGCGCGCTCGATGCGCAGCGGCTGCCAGAGGGCGCGGGCCGCGTCGAGTTGGCCCTGGGCCTCCAGCGTGTTGCCCAGCGCCAGGGCTGTGAACGGGTCATCGCCGGCCGCGTGCAGCGCCTCCTCGGCCTCGGCGTACTGCCCCAGGCTGCCCAGCGCCACCCCCTCCAGCCGCTGGCCGCCCGGCAGGCCGGCCAGGCTGGCCGCGGCTGTGCGCAGCCCCTGGTCGATCTCGACGCGGCGCACGGCCGCGGCGCCTGCGCCCTCGCCGGCCGGCCGCGCCAGCGCATAGATGCCGGGCGCGCCAGGGCCGCCAGGCAGGTCGCCGCTGCGCTGGCGCAACAGCAGCGCCTCCACCAGCGGCTGGCCGGCCTGGGCTAACCGCACGCGGCCGGCCACGTTGGCGGCCTGGGTGACGGCCAGCAGGAGAAGAAGCAGCGCGCTGACGGCCAGGAGCCAGAGCGGGCCGCGGATCTGCGGCCGGCCGCGGCCGGTGGATGAAGCGGAGGAGCGGGTGTCGGGGGAAGGTATCATGGAATCTATCCGGTGATAGCCGCGCGGGCTGGCTCGGTCGGAGACCGGCCAGAGCGGGGGGGTGTGGCGCGGGCTGGCTCGGTCGGAGACCGGCCAGAGCGAGGGGTCGGAGACCGGCCAGAGCGAGGGGTATGGGAAGAGCGGGGGTTGGTGTGACTCATTGGGAGCGCAGCTCTTCCAGGGCACGTTGGGCGCCTTCGCGGGTGGGGTCGAGGGCCAGGCCAGCCTCGTAGGCCGCGATGGCCTCGGCGGTCAGGCCGCGCTTGCGGTAGGCCGCGGCCAGGGTGAACACCGCGTCGGCGTTGTCGGCCGCGGCCGCGGCCGCGGCCTGATAGGCCGCCAACGCCTGGTCGGGCTGGCCCAGCTCGTCCAGCAGCTCGCCCTGTTTGGTGTAGGCAAAGGGGTAGGCGGGGTCAAGCTGGTTGATCCGGCGGTACTGCGCCAGCGCCTGCTGGCTGCGGCCGCTGGCGCGGTAGGCGTTGCCCAGCGCCATCTGCAGGCCCAGGTCGCTGGGGTTGGCGATGGCTATCCGCTGAAATTCTTGCAGGGCCGGCTCCCAGCTGCCGGCCGCGGCCAGCGCGTTGGCCAGCCGCAGGCGCAGCGCGGTGTCGTCGCCGCTGCCCGCCGTCCGGCTGGCCAGCGCCGTGCTGTAGGCCGTTGCAGCCTCGGCCGGCCGTTGCAGCGCGGTCATCAGATCGCCCTGCGCGGCCAGGGCCGCGGTCGAGTTGGGATTGAGACGCAGCGCGCTGCGCAGCGCCTGGGTGGCCCACTCGGTGCGCAACGCCTGCAGGTCAGGCAACTGGGCGATATGCGCCAGCGCCAGGCCGACAAAGGCATCCTCCGAGCGCGGATTGCTGCGGGTCAGCTCGCTGTAGACCTCCTGCGCCTCGGCCGGCCGGCCCTGGCGCAGCAGCAGGTTGCCCAGCCGCAGGTAGAGCGTCAGCGGCGTCTCAGCCTGCTCGATGCCCTGGCGATAGGCGGCCAGCGCGCCCTCCGGGTCGTCTTGCCCCTCGCGGATGCTGCCCAGCAGCAGATAGCCGCGCTCCAGCGCCGGCTGATCGCGCACCAGCCCATCGGCGATGGCCTGCGCCTGCTCGATCTTGCCCAGGCGCAGCCAGGCCTTGCCCAGTTGATCGCTGGCCTGCGCAGCCAGCAGCGGATCGCCGGCATGGCTCAGCGCCTGCTGGTAGAAGGACGCCGCCTGGTCGGCCAACCCCTGCTCCAGCTTCATATCGCCCAGGGCGATCAGCGTCACCGGATCGTCGGGGCTTTGTTCCAAGATCTGGCGGTAAGTCGCCTCGGCCTCCTCCAGCCGGCCCAACAGGCGATAGATCACCGCCAGGTTGAGGAGTGCGCCGCGCTGGCCGGGCGTCAACGCCACCAGCTTGAGCTGTTCTTGCAGCGCATCCTCCAGGTGGCCGCTGGCGCGCAGCGCGCCGACCAGCCGCTCCTGGGCCAGTGGGTTGTCCGGCGTGGCGGCCAGCGCGGCGCGATATTGGGCCAGCGCCTCTTCATGGCGGCCATAGGCGGTGTACAGGTCGCCCAGCGCCAGGCTGACGTTGACGTTGCCCGGCGCGAGCTGGGCGGCGCGCTTGAGGCGCGCCTCGGCGTTGGCGAAATCAGCCTGATCCACCCCCCCGCCGCGCAGCGCATAGGCGCGCGCCAGGCCCAGCAGCGCGTCGGCGTCGTCCTGCGCCAGGGCCAGCGCGGCCTCGAAGGCGGCCAGCGCCTTGTCCGGCTGTTCCAGACGCAGATACAGGTCGCCCATGCGGTTGAGCGGCGCGGTGGAGGTTCCAACAGTCGCCGCGCGCTGGTAGGCGGCCAGCGCCTCGTCGCTGCGGCCGGCCGCGCGCAGGATGTCGCCCATCTGCAAGGCGAAGGCGGCGATATCAGGGCGCAGCGCCTCGCCGGCCTGGGCGGCCTCCAGCGCCGCATCGTAGTGGCCCAGTTGCTGCCGGGCGCGCGCCAGACCGATCCAGGCCCGCCACAGCTCCACCGGCGTCTGGCCGGCCGCATCGCCGGCGACCACCGCCGGCTGCCGCACCTCGTCCAGGCGTCGATTCTGTTCCAGGGTGTCGATGACCGCCTGGAAGGCGGCCGCCGCGGCCTCCGACTGCTGTTGCCCCAGCAGGAAATCGCCGTACTGGATGCCGAGGGTCAGATCGGCCGGCGCGGCCTGCATGGCCCGCTGAAAGGCCGTGTCGGCCAGCTCCAGCGCGGCCGCGTCGCCGGCCAACTGTTGGCCCTGGGCCAGCGCCAGCCAGCCGGCCGGGTCGTCAGGCTGGCTTTCCACGTAGGCTTGCAGCTCGGCCAGACCGGCATCGATGCGGCCGGCGTTGAGCAGCGCCTGGCCGATCACCAGCCGCTGGCTCGCCTCGTCCAGGTTCAGATTGGCCCGGTAGATGGCCAGCCCCTCCTCGATGCGGTCGCTGGCCAGGTAGGCGTCGGCCAGATCGCGCACCGCGGTGGTGGCCGCGCCGGCCTGCTGCGCGGCGGCGGCCTCCAGGAGGGGAATGGCCTCGGCCGGCCGGCCGGCGTTGAGCAGCAGCCGGCCCAGCGCGGCCTGGGCGGCCAAGTGGCTGGGCGCCACAGCCAGGGCGCGGCGCAGGCTGGCCTCGGCGTCGGCCACCCGGCCGCGCGCCGCGTAGACGCGGCCCTGCCCCACCAGCGCGTTGGCGTTGCGCGGCTGCAAGGCCACAGCCGTGCTGTAGGCCAGGGCCGCGTCATCGGAGCGGCCGGCCGCCAAAAAGCTGTCGCCGATCAGGGTCAGGGCGGTGCTGTTGGTGGGCGCCAGGCTTTGCGCCTGGCGCAGGGTGGTCAGCGCGGCCGTGGGATCCCCCTGCGCCAACGCCACGCGGGCGGTGAGCAGGTAGGACTGCCAGGCCGAGGGGCTGGCCGCCAGCAGCGCTTGGGCAAGCTGGCCGGCCTCCTCCACCTGGCCGACCTGCAGCAGCGCCCGCCCCAGCCGGAAGGCCATCTCCACGTCGCCGGCCGGCGCGGCCTCGGCTGCCAGGCGATATTCCGCCACCGCCTCCTCCAGCCGGTTGGCGGCCTGGTAGAGGTCGCCCAGCGCCTGGTGGGCGGCGCTGTTGGCCGGGTCGGCGGCCAGGATGTCCCGGTAGACCTGCTCCGCCTCGGCCGGCCGCGCCAGGCTGCGGTAGGCAGCGCCGATGGTCATCAGCCAGCGGTTGCGCCCCGCGCTGGTCTCGGCCGCGTCGGCCGCGGCCTGGTAGCGTGCGATGGCCTCGTCGGCTGCGCCCGCGGCCAGCAACATGCGCGCCAGCCCTTCGATGGCCGTGGCGTTGTCGGGGTCTTGCAGCAACACAGCCTGGTAGGCGTCGGTGGCCTCGCTGGTCTGGCCCTGGGCGGCCAGCAGATCGGCGCGCAGGGTCTGGGCTGCCTGGGCCGTGTCGGAGCTCTCCTCCCCCAGTTGGCCGAGGACGGCATCCACCAACTGCTGGGCGCGCTGCAAGGCGGCGCTTTGCGCGGGGCTCAGGGCATCAGCGGCCGGGCTGAGCCCGGCCTCGGCCGTCACCGCGCGGCTGAGGGTGCGCGCCAGCCCCAGCAGCGCGGTGGTGTTGCTGGGATCGCCGGCCAGCGCGGCCTCGTAGGCGGTCTGCGCCTCGGCCACGCTGCCGCTTTCCAACAGCAGGTCGCCCACGCGCGTGTGCGCGACCGCGTTGCCGGGGGCCAGCGTCTCGGCCCGGCGGAAGGCGGCCAACGCCTCGGCGCGCCGTCCCTGGAAGCGGCTCAGGTCGCCGGACAGGATCTGGACTGTGGCCGCGTCGGGTCGGGCGGCCAGCGCGCTGGCCGCGATGGCCTCGGCCTCGTCGATGCGGTTCTCGCCCAGCAAAAGACGGGCCAGGCCGACGTAGACCGCGGTCGGGTCGCCGCTCAGCTCGGCCGCGCGCGCCGGGTCTTCGATCACCTGCAAGGCGGCGCGATAGGCGGCCTCAGCCTCGTCGACGCGGCCCAGCGCGGCCAGGGTGCGGGCCAGCTCCACCGTGGGCTGGATCGAGCCGGCGGCGGTGAGCCGGACGGCCCGCTGGAAGGGGGCCAGCGCCTGCTCGGCCAGCCCCAGCTCGCGCAAGGTCTCTCCCTGCGCCAGCAGCGCGGCCACGTTGTCCCGGTTCTGCACCATGAAAAGGTCGTAGGCGTCCAGGGCCGCCTCGCTCTGGCCGGCAGCGAGATAGGCGTCGGCCAGGCCGCGCAGGGCCGCCGCGCTGTCGGGGTTTGCGCGCAGCAGTTGACGATAGAAGGCGATCACCTCATCGGCGCGGCCCTGGGCCAGGTAGATGGCGAAAAGGTCGGCGCGCGCCTCCTCGGCCTGCGCCGGATCAAGACGCAGCGCCTCCTGGTAGGCGTCGATGGCCTCGTCGTTGCGCCCATAGGCGGCGTAGAGCTCGCCCAGCGCGGTGTAGGCCGCCACGCTCTCCGGCTGGCTGGCCAGCGCGGCCTCGATGGCGGCCTGGGCCGCGCGGAAGCGGGCTTGATCGACGGCAACAGGCGGCGCAACGCCGCCGATAGCCACGGCATGGGGGGTGCTGCCCACGGCCGCGCCCGCGGCGCGCAGGGCCAGCAGGGTGTTGAGCCGCGCCAGGCCGATCTGCGCGTCCACCCGCTGGTCGGGTAGGCCGCCGTATCGAGACCACTGGTCGCCGTAGCGCAGCGCCTGTCTGAAGCTTTGCTCGGCCGCGCTGAAGTTGTTGGTGGCCAACTGCGCCTCACCCAGGCGGGCGTGCAGCCGGGCCAGCGCGGCGTTGAGCGGGTCCGCGCTGGAAAGGGGCGCGGGCGCCAGGTCGATGGCCTGGCGGTAGGCGGCCAGCGCCTCCGGCTGCCGGCCAAGCTGGCGCAGCGCGTCGCCGCGCAGCGCGTGGAGATGGTAGAGCTCCGGCCAGCGCTGCACGGCCGCGTCCATGGTCTGCAAGGCCTGGCTGGCCTGGTCGCGGCTGAGGAAGAGCTGGGCCAGCCGGGTCGCGGCCGGCCAGTAGGCCGGGTTGGCCGCCAGCGCCTCCTGATAGCGTTCGATGGCCTGGCGGCCGGTAGCGCCTTCCACGCCCTGGGCGGCCAGCAGATCCCCGGCGGCGGTGAGCAGCTCGACCTGGCCGGCCGGCAGGGCCAGCCCCTGCTGCACCAGCTCCTGCGCCTCGTCGTAGCGTCCCAGGCTGGCCAGCGCCTGGGCCAGCCCGACGCGTGCGGCCACATCCTGCGGCGCCAGCGCCAGCACAGCCTGCCAGGGGGCGATGGCCTGCTCAGCCTGGCCTCGGCGGCTGTGGAGCTCGGCCAGCGTCGCCAGCGCCGGCGCGGAACGCGGGTAGGTCTTGGCCAGCGTCTCGGCCAGGGTGGCGGCCTGCTCCGCTGAACCCTGGCTCTCCAGCGCGGCGATCCAGCGGCTATAGGCGTCGACCACGGTCGTTTCGACGCCGCTGGCGCTGGCCAGATCGACGGCCTGGCCGTAGAGCTGGCCAGCCCGGTCCAGCTCGCCGCGCGCGGCCAGGGCATCGGCCCAGGCCAGCAGCGGCTCCGGCGAGTCGGGCGCGGCCTGCTGCGCCAGGGTGAACTGTTCCTCGGCCTGGTCCAGCGCGCCGCGCAGCAGTTGGGCCTGACCCAGGGCCAGATAGGTCTCGAAGCGGTCGGGGGCGATGCTGCGGGCCTGCGCCAGGGCGGTGGTGGCGTCGGCGAAACGGCCGCGGGCGGTGTAGAACTGGCCCTGGCGCAGGCGCACGTCGAAATCGTCGGGGACCAGCTCGCTGGCCGCGGTCAGGGCGGCCTCGGCGGCCTCCCATTGGCCCAGCGCCTGATGCGCCTGCGCCAGCTTGAGCAAGACGGCCGGGTCGGCGGCAACGTCCAGCGCGGCCTGATACTGCGCCGCGGCGTCCTGAAAACGACCATAGGCCAGGTAGAGGTCGCCCAGCCCCACGCGCGCCGCGCTGTCCTGCGGGTTGCGCTCGACGATCTCCTCGCGCAGGGCCAGCGCCCGCACCGGGTCGCCGATCCCCTCGGCCAGCAGGGTGCTCAGCGCCTGGTTGGCCGCGGTGGCGTTGGGGGTGACGGCCAGGATGTGTTCCAGGGTCTGCACCTGCTCGGCGGCGTCCAGTTGGACGATGGGGGGACCGACGCGCCGCCAGAGCTGGGCCTGCGAGCCATCGGGCAGGTCGAAGGTGTCGGCGGGGCGGAAACGCTGGCCGAATTCGTCGCTGGCCAGCGCCTCCTGCGCCGTGGCCGCGCGGCGCAGCGCCACATCGTCCAGGCCGTCGGCCGCGCTGCAGCGGTGGCCGGCGGCGTTGCCGAGGATGAGGTCGGCGTCCCACAGCTCGTAAAAGAAGTTGACGTCAGGCGCCAGGGGCGCGAAGCTGAGCTGGCCGGCCAACTGGGACTGGGCCAGGAAATAGGTGAAGGCGTCGGCGCTGACGGCCGGGTCACAGGAGAGCACCGCGGTGCGGCAGGCCGTTTGCTCGCCGCAAAGGCGGGCCGCGGCCTGGCCGATGGCGGCGGTCTGCGATTTTTCCCGCTGGGGGGCGCGACCGAGGGGCAGCGCGCTGGCCAGGGGGGCGGGCGCGCCCCAGGCGACGAAGCCGGCGCCGAGCGCGGCGACAAAAAGCAGCAGGGCGGCGACCAGGCCGCCGAGGCGGCGGGGGTTGCCCAGCTTAGAGTTGCCGACATTCAGAAAAGCTGGCAACTCGGTAGGCGCCAGCCAGGCCAGGCTGACGATCGCGGCGGCGGGCAGCAGGGGCATCCACTGGCTGGCGCGGCCATCGCCCAGCAGGGCCAGCAGGGGCAGGCCGAGGCCCAGCCAGACCAGCAGCAGGCCATAGGCCGCGCGCGCGCCGGCGCGCTGCGGCCGGATCAGTTGCCAGAGGCCGTAGCCCGCGCCGGCGATCAGGGCCAACAGCAGCAGGCCGCCCAGGGCATCAACCCACCCCTGAAGGCCGCCAGCCTGGCCGAAGGTTGGCAATCTGGCCGCGAAGGGCAGCGCCAGGGCAACCAGCAGCAGCACCAGCAGCAGGTTGACGTGGGCCGGGGCCAGGCGCAACTGGCGGCCGAGACGCTCCAGTGCGTTGCGGCTGGGGGTGCGCCGGCTGTGCCGCGCCGGCCGCGGGGTGCGCAGCGCCTGCCCGGCGACGAGCAGGGTCGGCCCCAGCAGCGCGGGCCAGAAGTCGGCGCTGGTCAGCAGACCGGCGGCCAGGGCCAGGCCGGCGCCCAGGGCATAGCCGCGCCGCTGCATGCCGTCGGACTCCGCCAGCAGCCAGACGGCCAACGCGGCCAGCGCGGCCACGGCCAAGGCCGGGTCATAGATGCGGGTGTAGGCCGCCACCAACGGGTAGAAGCTGACCAGCGCGGCCGCGGCCAGGGCGGGC
>JACSRL010000526.1 GCA_014879765.1 Anaerolinea sp.
GCCGTGCTGCTGGCGGCGCTGGCGGCCGGCGGGCTGGCCGCACGGCGGCGGATGCCGGCCCGCTGACCCCGCCCCGCCAGGCTTCTTCCCCCCTGCGCCGGACGCGAGCACTCGCGTCCGGCGCTTTTTTTGCGCCTCGAACCCGGTCGTCCACGGCCCTGCGCATAGCCAGTAGTACCTATTTCCTATTGACAGTGGGGACTCCGCACGAGTATAGTTGTGGCTGAGATCACGCCTGCCCTGGCATGAAAAACGAAGCATAACTGCTCAGCCCGGTTTCTGATGCCATGCCTGAGCAGCCACTAAAATCGTCAGAGGAGCCATCATCATGGAAAACCTGCGTCGCACCAAGCAGCTCCTGATTGTCCTGGTTGCGCTGTGTTTGGGATGTCAACTGGCAGGGCCGCGCCTGGCCCTGGCGGCAACGGCAGGGACCGGCCCCCAGCCGGGCGGCGAGTCCGCTGGAGACGCCTGGGCGGCGCAGGAGGGGGCCGCGCCGTTGGCCAGCCTGCTGGCCCGCGCCCAAAGCGCCGGCAGCCTGCTGGTGCTGGCCGAGCTGGCGCTGCCGCAGCCCTTCATCGCCGAGGGTACAGCCAGCGCGCAGGCCGCGCTGACCCAGCGCGCGGCCATCGTCGCGGCCAGCGATGCGGTGCTGGCCGGCCTGAAGGGGAGCAACGCCCAGGTGGTCGCCACCTTCACCACCGTTCCCTACCTGGCCGTGCGCGTCGACGCGGCGGCACTGGCGCTGCTGGCCAGCCTGCCCCAGGTGGCCAGCGTGCAGGAGGATGTGCCGGCCGCGCCGGCCCTGGCCAGCAGCACCCAGGCCATCGGCCTGCCGGCGGTCTGGGCCGGCGGCGTCGAGGGCCAGGACCAGACCGTGGTCATCCTCGACACCGGCATCGACACCGACCACCCCTTCTTCGCCGGCCGCCTGGTGGACGGCGCCTGCTTCTCCAACGCCGCAGGCGGCGGTTCACAGACCCCAGCCTGTCCCAACGGCAGTGTGACGCAGATCGGCGTGGCCGCGGCCGAGGCCGACGTGGCCAACCCGGCCTGCTGGAACGGCGCAGCCTCCCTCTGCAACCACGGCACGCATGTGGCCGGCATCGCGGCCGGCCGCGGCGCCGACACCTTCGACGGCGTGGCACGCGGCGCCAAGATCATCGCCATCCAGGTGTTCACCCGTTTCACCAACTATCCCAACTGCGGGGGCAGCGGGACGTGTATGCTCAGCTACACTACTGACCAGATCCGCGCCCTGGAGTATGTCTACACCACGCTGCGGCCGGCCTATTCCCTGGCCGCGGTCAACATGAGCCTGGGCGGCGGCCAATACACGGCTGCCTGCGACTACGATGGGCGCAAGCCGGCCATCGACAACCTGCGCGCGGCCGGCATCGCCACGGTGATCGCGGCCGGCAACAACAATTTTCGCAATGGGCTGACCGCGCCGGCCTGCATCACCAGTGCGGTGGCCGTGGGCGGCGTCACCGACAGCGACAACGCGCCGGCCGACTCGGTGATCTTCAACCTGCACAGCCTGGTGGACCTGCTGGCGCCGGCCTACTCCATCACCTCATCGGTTATCGGCGGCTACGGCGTTATGAACGGCACCTCCATGGCCGCGCCGCATGTGGCCGGCGCCTTTGCCCTGTGCAAGGGCGTCAACCCCACCTTGAGCGTCAACCAACTGGAGGCGATTCTGGAGCAGACCGGGGTGGCCGTGCGCGATGGCCGCGCCGGCGGCGTGTACACCAAGCCGCGGCTGAAGATGGATGCAGCCGTGGCCGCGTGCCAGCAGGTGGCGGTCTGGACCGGCGCGGCCAGCAGCGCCTGGAACAGCGCGGCCAACTGGCGCGACGGCCTGCTGCCCGGCGCGGCCACCTTCGCCAATGTCCCGGCCGCGCCGGCCGGCGGCCGCTTCCCCGTCATCAGCGGCGGCGCGGAGCTGCGCGGCCTGCTGCTGGAGCCCGGCGCCCAACTGAGCCTGGCCAACGCCACGGTAACCCTACACGGCAGCCTGGAGGCGCTGGGCGCGGCCACGGTCAACACCGCCAACAGCACCTTGCTGCTGAGCGGCAGCCAACTGGCGACCCTGGCGCTGCCGGCCGGCCAGAAGCTGCACCACGTGCAGGTGGGCAATGGCAGCGATCCCTTCCAACTGGCGTTGGAGGGCAACGTGGCGCTCAACGGCAACCTGACGGTGCAGCCCGGCGCCACGCTGGACCTGGCCGGCGCGGCGTTGACGGTGGAGGGGAGCGTCGTCAACCGCGGCGCGCTGCGCCAGTCGCTGCCGGTGAGCACCGGTGTGGTCGAGTTTCTGCGCATCAAGAATGCCGCGGGCAGCGCCACCCGCTACTGGGGCGTGGACATCACCCCCGCGGCCGGCATGGGCAACACCGCGGTCTCGGTCAGGGGCGACCAAACCTGCGACGCGGACGGCGCGGGGGTGCGACGCTGCTATGAGATCACCCCGACCACCGCCAGCCCATCGGCCGCCACCTTCTACTACCTCCCCACCGAGGCCAACGGCATCAACAACCCGGCTGGCTATCACTGGAACGGCATCGCCTGGGAAGGGCCGCTGGAGGGCAGCGCCGGCGCGGCGAACGGAGTATACTTCGTGACCGCGCAGTACGTGAACGCCTACTCGACCTTTGCGCTGCGCGATGGCGCGCCGCTGGCGGTGCTGCTGGCTGCTTTGACGGCTGAGGCGCGGCCTGGCCATGTGCTGCTGGCCTGGGAGACCACCAGCGAGCTGCACAACCAGGGCTTCACCCTGCTGCGCAGCCAGTCGCCGGAGGCTGAGCCGGAGGCCATGGCCTTTGTGCCCTCGGCCGCGCCCGGCAGCACGCAGGGCGCCAGCTACAGTTGGCAGGACCTCAAGGTGGAGCCGGGAAACACCTACTGGTATTGGCTCGAGGATGTGGATCTGGCAGGGGTGGCCACCCGGCACGGCCCGGTCAGCGTCACCTACGCCCTGCGCAGCCCGTGACCTCCCTGAACAGGTTCAGGAGTCCTCTTTTTGCGGTCTGAAAACCAGATTCCCGAGGCCTTTGAAGGCCCCCGCTGCCCGATGCAGCGGGGGCCTGGTGTTTCTGGCGCGCAGTCTGCGGTCTGGCATGATTGCCCTGGGGTGTGTATACTGGGAGCTACAAGACTGCGTAAAGGAAATGTAACTGTTCAGGCGCCGGGCACTTGCGCTTGACACGCGAAGTGCCCGGCGCCTGAACAGTTACAAAGGAAACGACAAGATTATGGGATCAACGACTATTGTCCGTGCTATGCGCTGGGTGTGGAGTCTGCTGCTGATCGCCGCGCTGCTGCCCGCCGCCGGCGTCGCGGCGCAGGAGGCCCCCTGGGAGATGACCCTGTCGGTGGAGACGCCGAGCTATCGCTGGGATGAAAGCGGACTGCACGCGCCCGGCTATGCCACGCTGGACCAGCCGGGCGCGCCGGCGCTGCCCATGTGGACCACCACGGTGGAGCTGCCGGCCGCCGGTCCGTGGCGTCTCAGCTACGACGTGGGGCAACCGCTCCTTCTGAAACTCGACAAGCCGCTGCCGGCCGTCCCTGTGCCGCAGATCGACCTGGATGGCCCACAGCCCTGGCAACAGCGCGCCGAGCTGCCGGGCGAGCTGACGCTGGTCGACCGCCCCGATCCGGCCATCTACCAGGGAGAGGCCCTGTTTCCGCCGCAGGTGGTCGAGGCAGGGCCGGAACAGTGGCAGCAGGGCCGGCGGCTGTTGCTGGTGCGGGCGTATCCCTTCCAACTCGACCCGGCCGGCGGCGCGCTGCGCTACTATCCCAGCCTGCGCGTAACCGTCGCGGTGGACGCGCCGTCGCCGGCCGCGTCCCCGGCCGCCGCCGTGCTGCCGCCCAGCCGCCCGGAGAGCGTGGCGGGCGCGCTGCGCATCTACACCGGCGCGCGCGGCCTCTACCGGCTGACCTACCAGGAGCTGCAGGCCGGCGGCCTGCCGCTGGCCACGCTGAACCCGGCCACGCTGGCGCTGAACTATCTGAACCAGCCGGTGGACATCCAGGTGACCGGCGCGGCCGATGGCCGCTTCGATCCGGGCGACCTGCTGATCTTCTACGCCGTGCCCTACGAGGGGCGCTACATGACGCGCAACGTCTATCAGCTTACCTACGGCGGCAGCGGGGCCGGCCAGCGCATGGCGACGCGCGCGGTCACGCCGCAGGCCGGCGATCCGCAGGCCACGGTGATGGCGCGCACCGTGCGGCTGGAGCGCAACCTGGATTATCGCAGCATCTACCCACTCCCCCGCGACGCCGACCGCTGGTTCGACAGCGCGCTCTTCGTCAACAGCGCCCTGCCCGCCGCCGCCGCTACCTACACCTTCGAGGGCGATGCTGCCATCACGCCGGAGGCGGGCGTGGCCACGGTGCGGGCAGCGCTGCACGGCGGGACCTCGCAGGGGGCGACCCCGGACCAGTCGGTGGCGCTGCGTCTGAACAGCCACGAGCTGGGGGTGTTTCAGTGGGACAACAGCACCCCTTACCTGGCGACGACCACCGTGGCCACCAGCCTGTTCGATCAAACGCCCAACCGCATCACTCTGACGGCTGCGCTGGCCCAGTTGCCCGGCCTGTCGCTCTATTGGGTCTCGCCCGACTGGGTCGAGGTCACCTATCCGGCCGCCATCCGGGCCAGCGACGATCGGCTGACCGTGGAGGCGATCCCCGACCTGGCGGGCCAGCGGGTGCGGGTGCGGGCGCAGGGCTGGAGCAGCGCCGCGCCGCGCGCCTACGACGTGCGCGATCCCAGCCACCCGGTGCAGTTGACCACCGTGCAGGCCAGCGGCTCCGGCAGCCAGTGGACGGTGGATTTCTGGGATGCGTGGCCGGCCAGCGCGGCCGCGCCCAGCTACTCTGTGGCCACAGAGGACGCGCTGCTGACGCCGCTGGCCATCGAACGTGACGCGCTTTCGGCGCTGATGACGCCCAGCAACCAGGCCGACTACATCGCCATCGTCCACGCCTCGCTGGCCAACGCCATCCAGCCGCTGCTGGATCTGCGGGCGGCCGAGGGGCTGCGCGTCAAGCTGGTCGACGTGCAGGACATCTACGACGAGGTGAGCGGCGGCCGGGTCGATTCCGAGGCGATCCGCACCTTTCTGAGCTACGCCTATCAGCAGTGGAACGGGGGCGGGCCGCGGCCGCAATACGTGCTGCTGGTGGGCGATGGCCACTACGATTTCAAGAACCATGCCGGGACCAACCTGCCCAACCTTGTCCCCCCCTATCTGCTGCACATCGACCCCTACCTGGGCGAGACCGCGGCCGACAACCGCTACGTCAGCGTCGACGGCCCCGACGATTTCATGCCCGACATGCACCTGGGGCGGATTCCGGCCAAGAGCGCGGCCGACGTGACGGCCTACGTCGCCAAGGTGATCGCCTATGAAAGCGCGCCGGCCGGCCCCTGGCAGCAGCGGGCGGTCTTCGTGGCCGACAACAAAGATGACCCGGCCGGCAATTTCCACACGCTCAGCGATCTGGTGCGCCTCCAGTGGTTGCCTGAGGACTACGAGGACAGCGCGATCTACTACCGCATGGACGCGGCCCACGACACCGGCGCCAAGATGCGGGCCGCCATCAAGACGGCCATGAACGGCGGCGCAGCCTACCTGCAATGGTTCGGCCACGCCTCGCAGTTCCGCTGGGGTTCGGTGTCCATGTTCGACACCCTCGACCCGGCCACGCTGGCGCCCAACGCACAGCTTCCCTTCACCGTACACCTGGGCTGCTGGTCGGGCTACTTCATCGGCATCCAGGGCAGCCCGCTCTACAACCGCAACGAGCAGTCGCTGGGCGAGGTGCTGACGCTGACCCCCGGCCGCGGCGCGGTTGCCGATCTGTCGCCCACCGGGCTGCACGTCGGCTCCGCCCTGCTGAACCTGAATCGCGGCCTGGTCAAGGCGCTCTTCCAGGATGGCGTCACCCGCGTCGGCGTGGCCGTGGATGCCGCCCGGCTGTACTTCTTCCAGAGCGGCTCCGGCTATCTCGACGTGATCGACACTCAGGTGCTGATGGGCGACCCGGCCGTGCGGCTGCGGATTCCACGCCTGGGCCAGCGCTCGCTCTTCCTGCCCTGGATCCAGGTGTACTAGGCCGCCGGACCCTGTGCCATGGCTGCTGTGAACCCCGCTCCCGACGATGCGCTGCCCAACCTGCGGCAGTGGCTGCCGCTGCTCAGCGAAAGCCTGGCCACGCAGGGCCAGTTCCGCTGGCAGGTGCGCGGCGTCAGCATGACGCCCACCCTGCCCCCCGGCTGTGTGATCACCATCACGCCGCCGCCGGCGCGGCTTCCGCTGGGCGCGCTGCTGGTCTTTGCCGGCGATGACGCCCTGGTGGTGCATCGTCTGGTGCATCGCGCGCCCCCCTTTCTGGTGACGCAGGGGGACAATCGGCGGGAACCTGACCGCTGGCTGCGTCCCGAGCAGGTGCTGGGCGTGGTGGCCGCGGCCCAGCAGGATGGCCGGCGCATCTGGCCGCGCGGCGGAGAAGCCGTGCGGCGTTGGCGCTGGATCGGCCGGGCGCGCGGGCTCTGGCTGCTGCGCCGGCTGCAGAGAGCGGTGACTACATGACCCATCTGGTGACATTGACCGTGGCCGGCCTCAGCTTTGCCGTGACCGCTCCCAACGCGGCGTGGGCGGCCGAGCTGGCTGACCGCTATCTCCCCTTTCTGTCGACTGCCCGGCCTGACTGGCGCGTGCATCTGCGGCATGAGCCCGACTTCGACCCGGCCGCCGCGCCTTGGGTGATCCACGAGGCGCAGGCGACGCGCTTCAGCGTGGGCCACATGAGCGGAGTCATCGACCTGGCCGCGCGCGCGGCTGAGGTGACCGCGCCCGCGCTGGGCTACGGCGGCTCGGCGGTGGACCGGGCCATCTCCTTCATCCTGATGCAGGAGCTGCCGCGCGGCCACGATGCGCTGTTGCTGCACGGGGTGGCGCTGGTGCGCCACGGCTGGGGGCTGGCCCACTGCGGCCGCTCCGGCGTGGGCAAGACCACCACCGCGCGCCTGGCCGCGGGCTACGCCGACGTGCTGGTGGACGAGAATCTGGTGATCAGCCTGAGCGGCAGCCAGCCCATGGTGCTCAGCACCCCCTTCTGGGGCGGCAGCACCCCGCGGGAGATGATCCAGCGCGTCAATCGCCAGGCGCCGCTACGTGCGCTGCTGCTGCCGGAGCATGGCCCTGACTTCACGCTGGAGCGGCTGGCCGACGGCGACGCGGTGCTGGCGCTGTTGACCACCGAAAAGGTCGCCATCGAACGGGTCTCCAGCGCGTCCGCCTGGCTGGCCGCGGCCGAGAAGCTGGTGGCCCAGATCCCCACCTACCGTCTCCACTTTCGCCCTAGCCAGGAGCTGTGGCCTTTCCTGGACGAGGCGTTGGGCCTGGACGGAGTGATGAATGCGGAATGATGCGTGATGCGTGATGCGTGGCGTCGTTCTAGAACGATTGTAACTGCTCAGGCGACGGGCCAAACGTTGGTTGAGTAGGCGTCTGCGCCGTACCGAAACCAACGTTTGGCCCGCCGCCGGCTGTGAACGATTTTCCAAATCGTTCTACGCGAGAATGTGAAGTTACACCCTCCGCCCAGCTTGCCATGCGCCCCCGGCTGGACTACAATGGCCAAAGCACAAAGCAACCGATGATCCCAACGCCCTATGGAGGCTGCCTGTGGAGATTCTCAAAGAGCGCATTCGCCGCGACGGCGTCAACCTCGGCAACGGCATCCTGAAAGTCGATAGCTTCATCAACCATCAGGTCGATCCCACCCTGATGCTGGCTGTGGGCGGCGCGCTGGCCGCGCGCTTCGCCCATTTGCAGCCCAACAAGGTTTTCACCGCTGAGATCAGCGGCATCGCGCCGGCGCTGCTCACCGCGCTGGCGCTAGGGGTGCCGGTGCTCTACGCCCGCAAGAGCAAGCCGATCACCATGCACCCCAACGCCATCGTCGAATCCGCGCCCAGCCACACCAAGGGCAAGATCACCGATATCATCGTCTCGCCCGAGTTTCTCGGCCCGCGCGACCGGGTGTTGATCATCGACGATTTCCTGGCCAGCGGCCAGACCATCGACGCGCTGGCCCGCTGTGTGCAGGACGCCGGCGCGCGGCTGGTGGGCATCGGCGCGGTGGTGGAAAAGACCTTCGAAGGCGGCCGCGCCGCCCTGACCCGCTGGGAGGTGCCCATCGAGTCCCTGGCCGTCATCGCCAACATGGACCACGGCAAGATCATCTTTGCGGAATGATGAA
>JACSRL010000478.1 GCA_014879765.1 Anaerolinea sp.
GTCATGGCGCCATGAAAGGCCGTTACGAAGACGAAAACCATGCCGCACGAGAAAAACCCGGTTTCTGAATCACTGCGATGATGTTAGTTCCCAACGCTAATTTCTGGGCCGAGATCGACGGCGAGGTGGTGCTGAGCCAGTGGCGCGTGGAGCTGCTGCACGCCATCGACGTGGCCGGCTCCATCAGCGGCGCGGCCCAGCAGCTTGACATCCCCTACAAACTGGCCTGGGAGCGCATTCACCAGATGGAGAGCCGCCTGGGCCAGACGCTGGTCGACGCGCAGGTGGGCGGCGCGGGCGGCGGCGGCGCGACGCTGACCCCCGTGGCGCGCGCCTACATGCGCCGCTGGCGCGAGTTTCACCAGGGCCTGGACACGCTGATCGCTCAACGCTTTGCCGACGCCTTCGGGGATGTCCCTCAGGTTGCCGCGCAGGAAGAAACCGCTTGACGCCATCCCGCCGTCGGTGGCTGCTGGCCGCCGCTGTCATCCTCCTTCTGGCCCTGGCTGTTGTCCTGGGCCGTTTTGCGTTCTCCCCACAACAGCCGCCGGCCGATTTGGCATCCACTGAGCAGCCGGCCGCCGCGGCCGCCACGCCGACGGCCACAATCGCCCCGGCGCGCCCCACAGCCACGGCCACGCCGACCCTCGCCAGTCGCCTGGCAGCCACCGCGACCCTGACGGCCACGGCCGCGCCGCCGGCCGCGCCCGTGGCGCCCACCCCCGGCCCTACCGTCGCCCCCGATCTGGCGCTGGAGTTCACCACCCTCAAGCCCAACCAATACTTGGGCTACGTGGCCCAGCGCTATGGCGTTTCGCTGGACGAGTTGGTGCAGCTCAGCGGCATCGAGAACCCCGACGTGGTGCCCATCGGCCAGGGGCTGATCATTCCCCACCGGCCGGGCCGCAACACCCCCGACCAGATCCTGCTGCCCGACAGCGAGCTGCTCTACGGCGCGGGCTATGTCGATTTCGACCTCCACGCCTTCGTGGCGGAGCAGGGCGGCCGGCTGGCGCAGGTGAGCATGACCGGCCTGGACGGCGAGCAGTGGAGCGGCGCAGAGGTGGTGGAGCGGGTGGCCATGCGCTACAGCGTCGGCCCACGGGTGCTGCTGGCGCTGATGGAGGCCGGCAGCGGCTGGGTGACTGACCCCGCGCCGCAGGGCGTGGCCGCTGACTATCCCCTGGGCCACACCAACGGCGCGCCCGGCCTGCTGCCGCAGTTAGAATGGGCGGCCGACGCGCTCAACCACGGCTTCTACGGCTGGCTGGACCGCGGCGAGACCGCTATCCGCTTCGAGGATGGCACGCTGGCGCGCGGCGCGCCCGGCCTTAACCCCGGCACCGTGGCCGTGCAGCGCGCCCTGGCGGCCGATGCTGCCTACAGCCAACTGCCTGACCGCCTGGCGGCCTTCGACGCCGCCTATCGCAAGCTGTTCGGCGATCCCATGGCGCTGGATGCGGGCCCGGTGCTGCCGGCCGGGCTGGAGCAGCCGCGGCTGCACCTGCCCTGGCTGCCCGGTGAATGGTGGCACCTGACCGGTGGGCCGCACGGCGGCTGGATACCCAGCAGCGGCTGGGCCGCGCTGGACTTCGTGCCCGAGACCGCGCAGATCGGCAACTGCGTGCCCGCGCCGGCGTGGGCTGTGGCCGCCGCGCCCGGTGTCGTGGCGCGCAGCACCCCCGGCGAGATTCTGCTGGACCTGGACGGCGATGGCGACCTGCGCACCGGCTGGGTGCTACAATACCTGCACCTGGTCGACACGCCGCCGCTGGGGACCGTGCTCGCCCAGGATGACCCGGTGGGCCGGCCCAGTTGCGAGGGCGGCGCGGCCGAGACCACCCATCTGCACTTTTCACGGCGCTACAATGGCCTGTGGATGGACGCCGGCGGCCCCGCGCCCATGGTGCTGGACGGCTGGACCGCCTACGGCGGCTTCGAGTACGAAGGGGGCATGACCCAGCCCGGCCAGCCCGACCGGCTGGCGGAACACTCGCGCGACCGGGCGGTCAACGGCCTGTTGCGGGAAGAGTAGCACACCGCAAATCCCGCCGCAGTCCGGAGTCGAGGCTTCAGCCGGGTCGTGCGCTGGCCATAGTCCCACGGCAGTGGGCTATCGATCCAACGGCCATCTAGCCAGGAGAAGTCCCAGCCGGAGAAATGGGCCGCCAGCGCCTCGTCAATCAGGTTTTCTAACAACATCATGTGAACTTCATCGCGGGAGAATGCCTAAGCCGCCTGCTTCTGCTTTTCCTCTTCCACCAGGATGCGGCGCAGCGTTTTGCCGACCTGGCTCTTGGGCAGTTCCGTGCGAAACTCGACCAAGGTGGGCACTTTGTAGGGGGCCAGGCGCTCCTTGCAGAAGGCGCGCAGCTCCTCGACCGTGGCGCGCTGGCCTTCTTTGAGCACCACGAAGGCCTTGACCGTCTCGCCGCGCTTGGCGTCTGACACTCCCACCACCGCGGCCTCCAGCACGGCCGGGTGTGTGAACAGCACCTCTTCCACCTCACGGGGCACGATGTTGAAGCCGCTGGCGATGATCAGATCCTTCTTGCGATCCACGATGCTGAAGTAGCCGTCGGCATCCATGACCGCGATATCGCCGGTGTGCAGCCAGCCATCCACATCGATGGCGCTGGCTGTCTCCTCTGGGTTATTGTAGTAGCCCTTCATCACCTGCGGCCCGCGCACCACCAGCTCGCCCGCCTCTCCAACTTCCAGGAAGCGCGGCTTGCCCTGCTCGTCAGCTTCCAGGGCGACGACGGCCAGCTCGGTGCTGGGGAAGGGCATGCCAACCGTGCCGATCTTCGTCCGGCCGAAAACCGGATTGCCCGCGGTCAACGGCGACGATTCGGACATGCCGTAGCCCTCCACCAGCTTGCCGCCCGTCATTTGCTCGAACTGCTGCGCCACTTCGGCCGGCAACGCCGCGCCGCCGCTCAGGCAAACGCGAATGCTGCGCAGGTCGAACTCACTCACCCGGGAATGGTTGAGGATGGCGATGTACATGGCCGGCACGCCAGGGTAGACCGTGACCTTCTCGCGCGCGATGATCTGCATCAGATGCACGGTGTTGCGGGGATCGGCCGCCAGCAGCAGCTCGCCGCCCAGTTTCAGGCAAGTCAGCATGCCCACGGTCATGCCGTAGACGTGGAAGGCCGGCAGCGCCAGCAGGAACTTCTCCGCGCCGGGCTTGAGCGAAGGCACCCAGGCGTTGATCTGGGCAATGTTGGCCACCAGGTTGCGATGGGTCAATTCGGCCGCCTTGGGCAGCCCGGAGGTGCCGCCGGTGAACTGGAACACCGCCGTGTCGTTGGCCGGGTCGATGGAGACCACGGGGGGGTGGGATGGGGCCGCGGCCAGCAAGTCCCGCATGAAATGCGCGCCCGCGCCCAGCGTCACCTCCTTCATCAGACCGCTCGCGCGCGCCTGTTTGACCACGCTGTTGTGGAAAGGACGGCCGATGCTGTCGGGGATATCGGCCAGGATGACGGTCTTGAGCATCGTGTTCGGCTGGATCTCCAGCACGCGCGGGTAGAGGCCGCTGAGGGTGACGATGGTCTCGGCCCCGGCGTTGCGCAGCAGCGGCGCCAGCTCGTGGGCCGGATAGGTGGGGTTGGTGTTGACCACCACCGCGCCGGCCTTGAGCACGCCGAAATAGGCAATCGCCAACTGCGGGATGTTGGGCAGCATCAGCGAGACGCGGTCGCCCTTGGCCACGCCCAGTTGGAGCAGGGCCGCGGCGAAGCGATCGCTCAGCCGGTTGAGCTCGGCGTAGCTCAGCCTGGCCTGCACCTTCAACCCCAAGGGTAGGTAGCGCAAGACCATGCGCAGCGCGGTGTGGTTGGGGAAGCGCGCCGCCGCATCCAGCAGCACCTGTTGAACCGTGCTGTTGGGGATGTCGACGCTGTGGGCAACGTCCGGCTCGTAGTGGGCAAACCAGCGAAAATCTGGGAACATGACAATCGGACCTCCTGGTGTGGACAGGGATCTGGCAGCAATGGTCATTCTACACCAGTTGGCTGAACCCGCCTATTTCATCCTGACTGCAACTTGGCCTCCCGCCCCGCTATCCGTATAATCCACAGCCATGCGTGAGTCTTCTTATCCCATGGTGTCTGTCCAGGACGCCCTGGCCATGATTCGCACCCAGGTGGCGCCGCTGCCGGCCGTCCAGGCGCCGTTGTCCGGCGCATTGGGCCTGGTGCTGGCCGAGGATCTGCGGGCGCCGGCCGATCAGCCCCCCTTCCCGGCCTCGATCGTGGATGGCTTCGCCCTGCGCGCGGTCGATGGCGACAGGCCGCGCCGGCTGGTCGGCCAGCAGATGGCCGGCTATGTGGCTGATCTGACCGTTGAACCGGGTACGGCCGTGCGCATCACCACCGGCGCGCCCATCCCGCCCGGCGCCGACGCTGTGGCGATGGTGGAGCGAGCTGACGAGGCGGACGGCTGGGTGACGCTGCACTCCGGGCCGGCGCTGCGACCGGGCGAGGGCATCCGCGCCATCGGCGCCGACGTGCAGGCCGGCCAGCAGGTGCTGACGGCCGGCCAGACGCTGGGCCCGGCCGAGCTGGGCATGCTGGCCTCGCTGGGCCGGGCAGCCGTTCCGGTGCATCGCCCTCCGGTGGTCGGCGTCTTCTCCACCGGCGACGAGCTGGTCGATCCAGGGCAGCCGCTGGCCCCCGGCCAGATCTACGACAGCAACCGGCCCGCGCTGCTGGCCGCCGTGGCCAGGGCCGGCGGCCAGCCGTTGGACCTGGGCATCATCGCCGACCAGCCCGGTGCGCTGGAGCAGGCGCTGGACGCGGCCCTGGCCCGCGCCGATCTGCTGGTCACCTCCGGCGGCGTCAGCATGGGCGAGCTGGACCTGCTCAAGCCGCTGCTGGCGCGGCGGGGACAGGTGCATTTCGGCCGCGTGCGCATGAAGCCGGGCAAGCCGCTGACCTTTGCCGCGCTGCCGGCGCTGCGGGATAACGGGGCTGTCGACCCGGACCAGTCCGCCCGGCCGATCTTCGCCCTGCCCGGCAACCCTGTTTCGGCGCTGGTCACCTTTCAGCTTTTCGTGCGGCCCGCCATCCGCCGCATGGCGGGCCACGCGGCCGTGAGCCTGCCGCAGATCAACGCGGCGCTGGGCCATGAGTTCCGTCTGGACCGGGAGCGGCCGGAGTTTCACCGCGTGACGCTGCGCCGCGAGGGTGGCCGCTTCGTGGCCCTCTCCACCGGCAGCCAGGCCTCCAGCCGCCTCCTCTCCGCTGCCGGCGCCGATGGGCTGTTGGTGTTGGAGCAGGCCGATGGCATCCTCCCCGCCGGCGTCGAGCGCCCCGTGTTGCTGTTGGACGATCTGTGGCTAAGCGGGTAGAGATGGCAGATCGTTGGAACTATGGTAAAATCAGTCGGGTAGCAGCACCACCGAAGTTGAGTACGAGGTGATATGATGGCAGAGTTACTGATATCAGAGAATTTGGTCCAGACAATCCGGGAAGAGGCCAGTCTCCGTGGACTGACGATAGAGAGCTTCCTGCAAGGGGCGGTGACGCGAGAACGGACTTTGTCTGATCGTCGGAAAATCGAGCGCGAGCAAAGTTGGTGGTTGAGCTTGCCCCTTCGTGAAAGGGCGAAATACGAAGGTGAACATGTAGCAGTACATGATTGTCGATTGGTGGATCATGATTCTGACAAAATTGCGTTGTATCGGCGGGTGAGAGCTCGATATGGCAACACAGCCGTGCTGATCATGCCTGCTGAGGGCCCACAGGAGATTGTTATTCGAAGCCCCAGAATCGATGTAATATGAGCGCTATTCCGTTCAGTTACGATTATTTTCCGCCTGCGCCTGTTTTGCGGGTACAGCTATGTGCTCCTGACCAGTCGCCGCGGCAAAATGCTCGCGCGGCGTTGGTGGACACCGGTGCAGATGGCACTATGGTACCGCTAACCTTGCTGGAGCAGTTGGGTGCTCCGGTGTCTCATATGGTTACCGTTCGGGCGCACATCGGGGATGGCGTATATCGTGCTTCAGTTTATCAGGTGGATTTGATCGTCAACAATCAGACCCGGTTGCCTGGAGTGGATGTTGTCAGCGATGATTGGGGAGATGAAATCATCATCGGTCGCAACGTGCTCAATAAACTGCGCCTGTTCCTCAATGGGCCCGATCAGTTTACGAACATGGTGGATTGAACAGAATGAGCCAAAATTTAACCCACCTGGATGAAAGCGGCGCGGCCCACATGGTCGATGTCGGCCACAAGGTTGAGACCGAACGCGTGGCCGTCGCCCAGGGCGAGGTGCGCATGTCCGCGACGACCCTGGCCGCGATTGTGGCCGGCAACGCGCCCAAGGGCGATGTGCTGGGCACGGCCCGCGTCGCCGGCGTCATGGCCGCCAAACGCACCCCCGACCTGATCCCCCTCTGCCACCCGCTGCTGCTCAGCCAGGTGGCGGTCGACTTGCAGCCCGACCAGGCGCACCATCGCGTCGTCATCACCGCCACCGTGCGCTGCAAAGGCCAGACCGGCGTCGAGATGGAGGCGCTGACCGCGGTCTCGGTGGCCGCGCTGACCGTCTACGACATGGCCAAGGCCTTGCAGAAGGACATGGTCATCGGCAACATCCAACTGCTGGCGAAGCGCGGCGGCAAGAGCGGCGACTGGCTGCAGGGCGACAAGAGCGATGAATGATGAACGATGAAGCTGCCATGAGCACGATCACGGTGCAGGTCCGGCTGTTCGCCTCGCTGCGCCAGGCTGCGGGCACGGCCAGGCTGACGCGCGGCCTGCCGGCCGGCGCGACGGTGGCCGATCTGATGCAGGCGCTGGCGGCCGAATTCCCTGCCCTGCCCAACGCCGCGGGCGCGATCTACGCCTCGGTCAATCGGGTCTACGCGGGCCAGGAGACAGTCTTGCAGAGCGGCGACGAGGTGGGGCTCTTCCCGCCGGTCAGCGGCGGCCAGGCCGGCCGGCCGCTCTTCCAGGTCACCGAAGAGCCGCTGTCGCTGGACGACGTGGCAGGCCGCGTGGCTGCGCCGCAGCACGGCGCGGTGACCCTCTTCGCCGGCTTGGTGCGGGGCGAGACCGACCTGGCCAACCCCCACGCGGCCGCGCCGCCCACGGTCAGCGGCGATGCGCAGGGCCGGCTGCACACCGACTATCTGGAGTACGAGGCTTACGCCGAGATGGCCGAGGCCGTCATGGCGCAGATCGGCGCCGAGATCCAGCAGCGCTGGCCGCAGATCGAGGCCGTCAGCATGGTACACCGGGTGGGACGCATCGAGGTGGGGGAGCCCAGCGTGGTCATCGCCCTGGCCGCGGCCCATCGCAAGGGGACCTTTGACGCGTGCAGCTACGCCATCGAGCGGCTCAAGGCCATCGTGCCCGTGTGGAAGAAAGAGGTCGGCCGCGATGGCCAGTGGTGGGTCGAGGGCCCGCGCGCGGCCAACCCGGCGCAGTCTGTCGTCTGAGGTCTCTTTGTGCTCTCTGCGCTCCCTGTGGTATAATCTCATCGTCAGCAGCGAAGCACATTGACAACAGGATAGAGCAAGCTGGAGCGCCGTCGCTGGCCGTTCGCACTGCGGGCGGCCAGAGGAACTTCCCGACTCCTCCTCCTCTCCTGGTTACAGGAGAGGAGAAAGTTGCCTCACGAAACAGCAAGTGAGGGCGCCGCGATCCCGCGAGGGGCGCGGCGACTACAACCGCAACAGAAAGCAATCCCGGCGCAGGCCGCTGGCGACAGCGGCCCCGTCAGGGCTGAAACGGTGGGGTAAGAGCCCACCAGCGGCGGCAGCAATGACGCCGGCTGGGCGAGCGTGCAACCGGGAGCAAGGCGAGTGGGCCGGGCTGCAGCGTTTTACGCCGCGGTTCGGTCTCGTCGCAGCAGGGACGGCGAGGCCGGGTAACACCCGGCAAGCCAGGACCGGCCTCAGGCCACGCGGCCTGAGAGACAGATGACGGCCTCGACAGAATCGGGAGTACATCCAGCTTGCCTTCTTTCCACAACCCGCCTGCACCCCTGCTCGGGCCGGTCTCCGACCGAGCCCGCCTGCACCCCGCTCAGGCCGGTCTCCGACCGTGCCCCTGCGGTCCTTGCTTGGGCCGGTCTCCGACCGAGCCCGCCTGCATCCCGCTCAGGCCGGTCTCCGACCGTGCCCGCCTGCACCCCGCTCAGGCCGGTCTCCGACCGTGCCCCTGCGCACCGCTCGGGCCGGTCTCCGACCGAGCCCGCCTGCATCCCGCTTGGGCCGGTCTCCGACCGTGCCCCTGCGCCCCGCTCAGGCCGGTCTCCGAC
>JACSRL010000443.1 GCA_014879765.1 Anaerolinea sp.
CCTCCTGCTCCAGCCGGGTCAGCGCCGAGGAGTTCTTCAAGGCCGTGCGCCGTGGCGCAGCCCGCGCCCGCCGCCGGCTGCACGAATTCGCTCACACCGGCCATCCGGTCGATCATCCCATCGCCCTGATGGAAGGAACCTATCTGAAGTGTTTGTACGCGATTATTGAGAAGTAAGGGGGCTGGCTTAATTGTCCGGATGGGCTATAATCAAAGCTATGAACACACCTATTCCTGTGGATGCCGCGGCGCTGCGCGGCACGGTGCTGGCCGAGTTCTTCGGACTGCTGGGCCTGGCCGAGGCGCACCCGCTGCGGCGGGCACTGACGCGGCTGCTGAGCCCGGCCATCGGGCGCTTCACCGATCTGCTGGCCAAGTTCGACAGCGACGTGGTCGCGCAGGGGCTGCCGGCTGCCATCGGCCCACTGCTGGCGCGCTTCGTGGATGAGGTGACGGCCGTGGGCGTTGACCTCCTGCCGCGCACCGGCCCCCTGCTGCTGGTCTCCAATCACCCCGGCGCGTACGACGTGCTTGCCAGCGTGGCGCAGTTGCCCCGCGCCGACGTGCGGGTGGTGGTCAGCGAGATCTCGATTCTGCGCCAGCTTCCCGCGGCCTATCCCCAGTTCATTCTGATCGGCCAAACCGAGCACACCCGCATGGCTGCGACGCGCGCGATGCTGCGCCAACTGCGCGACGGCGGCGTGTTGTTCATCTTTCCCGGCCGGCTGGTGGACCCTGACCCGGCCTTCATGCCGGGGGCGGCCGCGGCCTTGCAGCGCTGGTCCTCCAGCCTGGAGCTCTTTTTGCGCCGCGTGCCCGAAACCCAGGTGGTTCCCATCGTGGCCAGCGGCGTGCTGTCGCCGGCCTGGCTGCGCAATCCGGTGACCTGGCTGCGTCAGGATCCCATCGACCGGCAGAAGGTGGCCGAGGCCGCGCAGGTGATCCAGCAACTGCTCTGGCCGGGCAGCTTGCATTTTCACCCGCTGATCACCTTTGGCCCGCCGCTGGCCGCGGCCGATCTGCTGCGCACGGACGCTCCCACGCGGCCGCTGCACGCCATCGTCGATCATCAGCGCACGCTGTTGGCGCTGCACCAGCATCTGCGCCGCACGCTGCCGGCCTTCGCCGGCTGATCTTTCAGGAGACAATCCATGAGTACCCAGCTTCGCCCGCGTCTGGCCGGAAGCATTCCAGCCCTGCTGGCCCTGGCGTTGGCCGCCGCGCTGTTGACCGGCTGTGGCCGGCCGGCCGAGCCGCCGGCAGCTCCAGCCCCTGCCGTCGGGCAACAGACAACTCCGGCGCTGGCCGGCGGGCAGCCAGCCCAGGCCACGCCCGCGGCCAGCCCTGAGGCCGCCAGCGCCGCGGCTGAGCCGGCCGGCGCCTGGTGGAACGACGCCGTCTTCTACGAGGTCTTCGTGCGCAGCTTTCAGGACAGCGACGGCGACGGCATCGGCGACCTGCAAGGGCTGATCGACCGGCTGGACTACCTCAACGACGGCGACCCCACCACCAGCGACGATCTGGGTATCACCGGGCTTTGGCTGATGCCGGTGGCCCAGTCGCCCAGCTACCACGGCTACGACACCACCGACTACACCACCGTGGAAGAAGACTACGGCAGCAATGAGGACTTTCGGCGGCTGATCGACGAGGCGCACCGGCGCGGCATCAAGGTGATCGTGGATCTGGTGCTGAACCACACCTCCATCGAGCATCCCTGGTTCGTCGACTCGGCCAGCGGGCCGGACGCCGAGAAGCGCGACTGGTACCGCTGGAGCCCCACCGACGACGGCAGCAAAGCGCCCTGGGCCGGCGGCGGGCCGGTGTGGCACAAGCGGGGCGACGGGTATTATTTCGCCATGTTCTGGGAGGGGATGCCTGACCTGAACCTGGAGAACCCCGCGGTCACGGCCGAGATGCAGAACGTGGCCCGCTTCTGGCTGGAGGAGATGGGCGTGGATGGCTTTCGGCTGGACGCGGTGCGCCATCTGGTGGAGGAGGGCACGCGCTACTCCGGCGCGCCGGCCACCCATGCCTGGCTGGCCGGCTTCGATGACTTCGTGGACACGGTCGCGCCTGACGCGCTGACCGTGGGCGAGGTCTGGGACAGCACCGCCCAGGCCGCCTCCTACGTCCAGGGGGATGAGGTGGATCTGGCCTTCGAGTTCGTGCTGGCCGAGAAGATCCTGCGCAGCGTGCAGCAGGGCAAGCCCGCGCTCAGCAGCCAGCAGTTGGCCGAGCTGCTGGCCGCCTATCCGCCGGGCCAGGTGGCCACCTTCCTGAGCAACCACGATCAGCCGCGCGTGGCCACCACGCTGTTCAAGGATCCGGCCGGCAACGCGCTGGCCGCCACGACGCTGTTGACCCTGCCCGGCGTGCCCTTCATCTACTACGGCGAGGAGATCGGCATGACCGGCAACAAGCCGGACGAGCGGATCCGCACCCCCATGCAGTGGGCCGACGAAGCCAACGGCGGCTTTACCAGCGGGGCGCCGTGGGAGGCGCTCAACAGCGACCTGGCTGAGGTCAACGTGGCCAGCCAGGCCGTGGACCCCGATTCGCTGCTCAACCTCTACCGGCGGCTGATCCATCTGCGCACCGACCATCCCGCACTGCTGCGCGGCGAGTTCATCCCGGTGGAGAGCTCGTGCGACGCGACGCTGGCCTTTCTGCGCCAGACGCCGGCCGGCGACGCGGCCGCGCCGGCCGGCCAGACGGTGTTGGCGGTGTTGAACTTCGCCCGCAAGGGGGAGCTGGAGGGCTGCACCTTCAGCTACAACGGCGCGGCGCTGCCGGCCGGCACATTTCAGGCGACCGAGCTGCTGAGCGGCGCGGCTGCGGCGCCGCTGACCACCGCCGCGGACGGTTTTCAGGACTACGCGCCGCTGCCCAGCCTGGCGGCCAAGACGGGATATATCCTGCTGTTGGAGCCGTAAGGCGGCAAAGTGGTTTCCAAGACAGAACAGCGCCCGTGCATAGTTGCACGGGCGCTGTTTTTGCTCACCAGGTTCAATCTCGGATTCACAGATCCAACCAGTCTTTGACGGAAACACCTGCTTGTTTGAGAATGGATGCCAGCGTTCCCATGGGAATGTCACGTCCTTTATGCACTGCTATCGGTATCTTAACCTCACTGTCCGGATGGCGCATGAAGACATGACGCCCACCTCCGTAGGGGCCATCAAAACCTAAGCGACGCAACTTGCGAATTACTGCAACCGGCTTCTCTGGACTCAGCTTAGGCATAGATCAGCTCAGCTTTGTCTTCTGGATCGCTGAGATGGCTCAGGGCAAAGCCGTCGATCTCTGGAATCCGATCGCCAAAACGCAGCGCCGTTACCAGCCATCCTTGCACAGCATCCTCGGCCATCAAGGCCGCTTCAGGGCGCGTTTCACCCCAGGTGACGCAGCCGGGCAGCACTGTTATCTCCGCTGTCCAACTGCCGTCGTCATTGGGTGAAAACTTAGCATGGCTCAACGCCAAGCGTACATAATCATTGAGATTGAGCAAGCGCATCAGGATGTTCCTCGTATCATTGTCATTGTGCCAGTCAACTGCCGATGGTGTTCATCTTTCGGGATGTCAATCGCTGTGGCCTTGATTATAGCCACTTCTGCGTGACGCACAAGGGCGGGGCGCCCTGTGCAGTTGGCTTTGACATTCGCTTCACAATTTGTATAATCGTATCGGTACAAGATGACAACCTGGCAGGAGCATGCGCTATCGACGAGCTGTGGAACGGTCTGACCCAGGCCATCAACCTACTTTTCAACCCCGATTCGGCCTTGACCGAGATCGTGGCGCTGTCGCTGCGGGTGTCGGGCATTGCGCTGGTCTTCAGCACCCTGGTCGGCGTGCCCATCGGCGCGGCGCTGGGGCTGTGGCGCTTCATGGGGCGCAAGCTGCTGGTGGCCTTCATGTACACCGGCATGGGCTTTCCACCGGTGGTGATCGGCCTGTTCGTCTACCTGCTGCTCTCGCGCAGCGGCCCGCTGGGCCAGCTCAACTCGCCGCTGATCCCCAGTCTCTTCACCCCCGGCGCCATGATCATCGCCCAGACCATCATCGCCTTCCCGCTGGTGGCCGGCTTCACCATGGCCGCGGTGATGGGCGTCGATCCGCAGTTGCGCCAGCAGGTGGAATCGCTGGGCGCCACCACCTGGCAGACGGCCTGGACGGTGGTCAGCGAGGCGCGCATCGGCGTGATCGTGGCCATCATCGCCGGCTTCGGCGGCATCATCTCCGAGGTGGGCGCGGTGATGCTGGTGGGCGGCAACATCGAGGGCCGCACCCGGGTGCTGACCACCGCCATCGTGTTGGAGACGCGCAAGGGCAACTTCGAGCTGGCCATCGCCTTGGGCCTGATCCTGTTGGGCATCACCTTCGTCATCAACGCACTGATGATGCGGCTGCAAGGGAGGTCGTTCGACACGTGACGCCAGCATCCTGCTACCAGATCGAGGGGCTCAGCAAAAGCTATGCCGACCGGCAGGTGTTGCAGATCGACCGGCTGGAGATCCAGCGCGGCGAGATTCTGGCGTTGGTCGGCCCCAGCGGCGCCGGCAAGAGCACCCTGCTGCGCCTGCTCAACTTCCTGGAGCCGCCCAGCGCCGGCCTGATTCGTTACGGCGACTGGGAGTATGGACCTGGCGGCGAGGCCTCGCTGGCTACCCGCCGCCAGGTGACCACCGTATCGCAGCGGCCGGTGCTGCTCAACCGGTCGGTGCAGACCAATGTGCAGTTCGGATTGAAGCTGCGCGGGCTGCGCGACGCGACGCAGCAGGTGGAAAGGGCCTTGCAGCAGGTGGGCCTGGCGCATTTAGCCCGCCAGCAGGCGCGCACCCTCTCCGGCGGCGAGGCGCAGCGCGTCGCGCTGGCTCGGGCCATGGTCATTCAGCCGGCCGTGCTGCTGCTGGACGAGCCGACTGCTAACCTGGATCCCTACAACGTCGGCCTGATCGAGCAGATCGTGCGCACCCTGAACCAGGAGCAGCGCACCACGCTGGTGCTGGTGACGCACAACGTCTTTCAAGCCCATCGCCTGGCGCACCGGGTGGGCTTCATGCTGGATGGGCGGCTGATCGAGGTCGCCGATGGTCAGACCTTTTTCGATGCACCCACCGACCCGCGCACGGCGGCTTTCGTGCGCGGCGACATGGTCTATTGAGCCGTGACAAACTGAAAGGAGCTATCCATGTTCAAACGATCCATTCTGATGTTGGCCAGCCTGCTGCTGGTCCTGGCCCTGCTGATCGCCTGCGCGCCGCCGGCCACACCGGTCGCGCAGGTCCCTGCTGAGCCGGCCGCGCCGGCGGTCGAGCCGACTGCCGCGCCGGCCGAGCCAGCCGCGTCGGCCAAGTTGATCCTGGCCACCACCACCAGCACCGCCGACTCCGGCCTGCTGGATGCCATCCTGCCCGACTTCGAACAGAAGTTCAACGCCGACGTGGACGTGATCGCGGTCGGCACCGGCCAGGCGCTGGAGATCGGCAGCAAGGGCGACGCCGACGTGGTGCTGGTACACAGCCGCAAGGCCGAGGACAAATTCGTCGCCGATGGCTTCGCCAAGGAACGCTTCGACGTGATGTTCAACGACTTCATCATCGTCGGGCCCGGCGAGGATCCGGCCAGCATCGCTGGCATGGCGTCGGCCAAGGAGGCGTTCGGAGCCATCGCCGATGCGAGCCAGCCCTTCGCCAGTCGCGGCGACAAATCGGGCACCCACAACAAGGAGATGGCCATCTGGGCGTCGATTCCCATCACCCCTACGACTGATATGGGCTGGTACAACTCGCTGGGCCAGGGCATGGGCGACACGCTGGTCTTCGCCAACGAGGCGGGCGCCTACACCCTGACCGACCGCGGCACCTATCTCTCCATGCGCGACAAGCTGCCCAACCTGGCGATCCTGGTGGGGGGCGAGAATCTGGCCGAAAACCAGGACAAGGTGCTGCTCAACCCCTACGGCGTGCTGGCCGTCAACCCGGAGCTACACCCCCACGTCAACGCCGCGCTGGCAGCCAGCTTCGTCGAGTGGATCACCTCGGTGGAGACGCAGCAGGTGATCGGCGAGTACGGCGTCGAGCGCTTCGGGCAGCCGCTCTTCTATCCCAGCTCGGCGCAGTGGCAGGCCAGCCAGTAGCTGGCGGGCGCTGGCTTTGTGATATCCTGGTTGTTGTTGTAGAATTGGGCTGACTGGATCACCAGTCAGCCCAATTTGTGAATCGTCTGAGTAGCAGAGGCCCAGCTTCGTGAGCAAAGCCGATAAGATCCTTGAGAAGATGCGTCAGAATCCTCGTGACTGGCGTATTGACGATCTGTATACCGTAGCGCATGCCTACAGGATAAGCTGGCGGCAACAGGGCACCAGCCATGTGACGTTTCGACATCTTTCAGGGAAGTTGACAGTTCCAGCACACCGGCCAATCAAGCCAGTCTACATCAGACAGTTCGTGCAGTTCGTAGAGAAAGCAAACGGAGATTGAATCATGAGACCCGAGGACTATCCGTTTGAAATTCAGCCGTTGTCTCAAGACGACGGTGGAGGGTATCTGGTGATTTTTCCGGACTTGCCAGGGTGTATTTCGGATGGTGATACGCCGGAAGAGGCGCTCTACAATGGACTCGATGCGGCTCGATCCTGGCTTCTCACTGCTGAAGAGTTTGGTGATCCAATTCCGCAGCCTGGTTATTGGATCAGTTCTGGTGTGTCAACTCAGCTCTCTCGAGAGATGGAGCGACGGTTGACACAGCAAGCCGATGAGCGAGGGATGAACAGGGAGGTGCTGGCTGCGATGTTGATCGCCGAAGGGCTGGCCAAGTACGAAGTTAACCCGCCATTGTGAAGCTGACTACAGCCGAACAGGCTGAATATCTGATCAAGAGGAGCTACATCAGCATAATGTCTTTCGACAAAATCGAAGTGCCCGCGCAGGGCGAGAAGATCACCCTTGAGGACGGCAAGCTGCACGTCCCTGACAACCCCATCATCTGTTTCATCGAGGGCGACGGCACGGGCGTCGACATCTGGGCGGCCAGCCAGCCGGTGCTGGACGCGGCCGTGGCCAAGGCCTACGGCGGCCAGCGCAAGATCGCCTGGATGGAGGTCTACGCCGGCGACAAGGCCAACGCGGTCTACGGCGAGGTGATCTGGCTGCCTCAGGAGACGCTGGACGCCATCGACGAGTACATCGTGGCCATCAAAGGCCCGCTGACCACCCCGGTGGGCGGCGGCATCCGCAGCATCAACGTGGCCCTGCGCCAGCGGCTGGACCTCTACGCCTGCGTGCGGCCGGTGCAGTACTTCAACGGCGTGCCCAGCCCGGTCAAGCAGCCGGAGCTGGTGGACATGGTGATCTTCCGCGAGAACACCGAGGACATCTACGCCGGCATCGAGTGGGAGGCCTACAGCGACGGCGCCAAACAGGTCATCGACTTCCTGCGCCACGAGATGGGCGTCAGCAAGATCCGCTTCCCCGAAAGCAGCGGCATCGGCATCAAGCCGGTCAGCGAAGAGGGCACCAGCCGCCTGGTGCGCGCCGCGATCCAGTACGCCATCGACAACAACCGCAAGAATGTGACCCTGGTACACAAGGGCAACATCATGAAGTTCACCGAAGGCGCGTTCATGGGCTGGGGCTACCAGGTGGCGGCCCAGGAGTTCGGGGCGAGCCCGCTGGACGGCGGGCCGTGGCACGTGCTGCCCAACGGCATCGTGGTCAAGGACATGATCGCCGACGCCATGTTGCAGCAGATCCTGACCCGGCCGGCCGAATATGACGTGCTGGCCACGCTGAACCTGAACGGCGACTACATCAGCGACGCGCTGGCCGCGCAGGTGGGCGGCATCGGCATCGCGCCCGGCGCCAACATCAACTATGTCACCGGCCGCGCGGTCTTCGAGGCCACCCACGGCACCGCGCCCAAATACGCCGGCCTGGACAAGGTCAACCCCTCGTCGGTGATCCTCAGCGGCGAGATGATGCTGCGCCACCTGGGCTGGAGCGAGGCCGCCGAGCTGATCGTGCAGGCCATGGAGAAGACCCTGGGCCAAAAGATCGTCACCTACGACTTCGCCCGCCTGATGGAAGGCGCGACCGAGGTCAAGTGCAGCGAGTTTGGCCAGGCGCTGATCCGCAACATGTGATGAGCAGGACGTGATGGACACGAGTGACGCGGGTTCATCTCTGATACAGACATCCATGCGCTGGGACGCACAACCGTGGATGAAAGTAGCGGGCTCGGTCGGAGACCGGCCCGA
>JACSRL010000231.1 GCA_014879765.1 Anaerolinea sp.
GCGGCATCCGTCGTTGTAGGGGCGGGGTCTCCCCGCCCTGGGCATACGGCACAACCGCGCCGCGGCATCTATCGTTGTAGGGGCGGGGTCTCCCCGCCCTGGGGCATACGGCGCAACCGAAACCGCCGCGACCCTGTTTAGCGCCAGGCGCCGCGTTGCAGGCCGGCCATGACCTCCATGTGGTCCGCGTCGGTGGGGGGCGGCGTCACCACGTGCAGGATCACCAGCCGCGTCTCGGCCAGGATGCCGCGCGCCTCGCCGGCCGGCACGAAGGCCAGCGCGCCCGGCCCGATGGTCGTCTCCTGATCGTCCGCGACCAGACGGCCCTCTCCTTCCAGCACCAGCAGCGTCAGATCCACCCCCGGCCGGTGTACGGGGATGAACTGGCCCGGCTCGAAACAGACCAGAATCACCTTGGCCCGCTCGTTGCCGGCCAGCATCAACGGGTTGAAGCGCCCTGGTTGGAAGGCCACTGCCTCTTGGTATGAATTGAATGTGTTTGCCATTGAGTCTTCTCCAAGTTCCTCTCAGTTCCCCGGCAGCGTTAGCCGATGGGAACGCCGCGCCGCTGGGCCCATTGGCCGGCCAACTGCGTCAGGGTGCGCTCGTCCAGCACCTGCTGCGCCATGGGGAAGAGCACCTGCTCCTCCTTGGCGAAGTGGATGCGGGCCAATTGCAGGGTTTGCTGCATCAGCCTTTGCGCCGCGGCCAGCTCCTGGGCCGCCAGCACCTGCTCTAGCAGCGCCTCGATCTGGTCGTGCTCCATGCGCATGACCGCCACCGGTCCCATGGGCCCCATTTGGGCATCCAGCGCCGTAAAGAGCAGCTCGTCCTCCAGGTGGGCGTGGCTGGCCAGGGTCGCGGTCATGGTTGCAGCCTGGCTATGCACCACGGCCAGGTTCGCCGCGGCCGGCGTCGCCTGTTGCAGATAGTCGAACTGGGCGTAGAGCATGGCGTGTTCAGCCAGGAACGCATCGGTGATCTTCACTGAGTTTCCTCCAGGGGGTGAATGGTTTGTTGCAGCTCGCCGATGAAATGCGGCAGGTGAATGTCGTAGATGACGGCGACGTCGGCCAGGGTTTCGAAGGGCGCCATGGAACAGCCCACGCAGGCCATCTGGTGGCGCAGAAAGACGGGGATCACCTGCGGCCAGCGCGTCAGCAGCTCGGCCACGGTCAGTTCGGTTAGTGTGGCGTCTTCCATCGTTGTCTCCATCTGAACGCAGGGGCAGGGCGTTGGCAACCGACGCGTTCAGGTTCAAGCGCCCGGCGCCCGAAAGCACACTGCCAGTGTAGCTGGCGGCGACGGTTTCGTCTTTGCGCTGGCGCAAGCTGTCGGGCGAACATCGTTTGCAAAGACAGATCATGCAGTGTACAATCAACGCACAGGTTGATCGTGCGTCCGGCCAAAAGCCGGTGGCGCCAGAAACCGGGTTCTTGTCTCGCCGGCCAAGGTCATGGCGCCATGAAGGCGCCAAGAACGCCAAGAATCTCTGCCCTTTGCGGTCTTTGCGCCTTTGCATGAGACCGAAACGTGAACTGCTGAAACTCAATGCTCAAAGAGGAGAAGTGAACATGATGACAGTCACTGATATTCTGCGTCACAAAGGGACCGCCGTGTGGGCCATCGGGCCAGATGCAACGGTGTTCGCGGCGCTCGAGCTGATGGCCGAGAAGAACATCGGCGCCGTGTTGGTGCTGGATGGGGATCGGCTGGCGGGCGTCATGTCGGAGCGCGATTATGCGCGGCGGGTGATCCTGATGGGCAAGAGCTCCCGGGACACCACGGTCTCCGAGATCATGACCCCGCGCGTCGTCTGTGTGCGCGTCAGCCAGACCGTCGCCCAGTGCATGGCGCTGATGACTGAAAAGCATATCCGCCATCTGCCTGTGCTGGACGATGACGACCGCTTGATCGGCATCGTCTCCATCGGCGATGTGGTCAAGGCGGTCATCGCGCAGCAGGAGTTCACCATCACCAACCTGGAACAGTACATCACCGGCGCCGGGGTCTCGTCCTATCCGGCCCTGTAGCTGCTCTGGCCTGCGGCGCAGTGCAACGATCGTCAGGTTGAATGGCCTCCGGAGTCGCCGGCGTCCAGGCAGATTCAGACGCCGGCCGCCCAGGCTGTGTCGTCACCCTGCGCCTTGGCCGGGCTGCTTCGCCGGTGGGCTCGGGGGCAGATCCTCGGCGATGGCCACCAGCCCGTGCGGCCGGCGGATCAGAACGCGCTGGCGGCCCGACTCGATCAGGCCCTGCCGCTCCCAGCCGCTGAGAATGCGGCTGACGGTGTAGAGGGTGGCGCCGGTCATCTCGGCCAGGTCCTCGCGCGAGAGGGGGAAATCGATCAGCACCCCACCCTCGACCCGGCGGCCGGTCTGGCGGGTCAGGCGCAGCAGCGCCCGCGCCACCCGGCGCTCGACCCGCTCGGTGGCCAGCTCGCGGTAGCTGTCTTGCAGCGTTTCCATGCGGGCGGCCAGCAGGCGCAGCGCGTTCAGCGCCAGCCGCGGGTACTGTTCCATCAGCCGCGCCATGGTCTCCACCTCCCAGCCCAGCACGGTGCATTCCTCCACCGCCCGCGCCGAGGCCGGATAGAGGGCATCTTTCAGCAGGGTGACGCCGCCGAACATCTCGCCGGGAATGAGGACGCGCAACAGCACCTGCTGGCCGTCGGGCGTCACCTGATGGATGCGCATGCGGCCGGCCAGCAGCAGGTAGATGGCCGCGGCCGGGTCGCCCTGTTGAAAGAGGAAGCTATCGCGCGGGGCCTTGCGCGGCTGGGCAGCCTGGAGCACCTCGCGCAGCTGCGCGGCGCTCAACTGGTGGAACAGGGGGGTCTGCTGGGCGCTCACCACGCCAGCCGCGGTCATTGATGGGCCTTCTGCCATGCCGGTTTACTCTTCGTCGCTTCCCGCGGCCGCCAGGGCGCAGCGCGTGGCCTGCACAGCGCATTTTGTGGTGGGTCTGTTCATGGCTTGCATTATACCACAGGGGGCAACTAATCAAGCGCAAGCGCGGCGCACTTGATGCCAGCCGTGTGATCTGGTACAATCATGGCGTGATCCTCATACGTTGGCGAGAAAGCACCGATGACCATGAACAGTCCGCTCCTTCTGGCTATCGACCTGGGCACCTCTGGCCCGAAAGTTGCCCTCTACACGGTGGCGGGTGAGCTGCTGGCCGGCGCCGACGCGCCGACGCCGTTGATCTTCACCCCCAACGGCGGCGTCGAACAGTCCCCGACGGCCTGGTGGGAGGCGATCTGCACGGCAACACGGCGGGCGCTGGCCCAGGTCGATGGCGCGGCCGCCCGCGTGACCGGCATCGGCGTGACGACGCAGTGGTCGGGCACCACGCCGGTCGGCGCCGATGGCCAGCCGCTGGGCAACGCCATCATCTGGATGGATGCCCGCGGCGCGCGCCACATCCGCCGGGTCACCGGCGGCTTCCCCGCGGTTTCGGGCTACGGCGCCGGCCGGCTGTGGACATGGATTCGCAAGACCGGCGGCATTCCCGCCCATTCCGGCAAGGATCCTATCGCCCACATCCTCTTTTTGCGCCATGAGCAGCCTGAACGCTACGCTGCCACGGCCAAATTTCTCGAGCCCAAGGACTACATCAACTACAAGCTGACCGGGCGCATCGCCTCCACCGGCGAGACGATGACCTTGCACTGGGTCACCGACAACCGCGCCATCGACGCCATTCAGTATGACGACGAGCTGCTGCGGCTGGGCGGCCTTGACCGCGCCAAGCTGCCCGACGAGCTGCTGCGCGCGGTCGATGTGCTGGGAACGCTGACGCCGGCCGCGGCCGCCGACCTGGGGCTAAGCGGGCAGGTCCAGGTTGTGGGCGGCGCGCCCGACATTCACGCCACCGCCATCGGTTCCGGCGCGGTGGCGGACTATGCCGCGCACTGCTACATCGGCACATCGTCGTGGCTCAGTTGCCACGTGCCCTTCAAGCGCACCGACCTGCTGCACAACATGGCGGCGCTGCCTTCAGCCTTGCCGGGCCGCTATCTGCTGATCAACGAACAGGAGATCGCCGGCGCGGCGTTGAATTTTCTGCGCGACCAGGTCTTTTTCGACGACGATGCGCTGGCGAGCCAGCCCCCGCCCGACGATGTCTTCGCCCGCTTCGAAGCCCTGGCCGCGACTGCGCCGCCCGCCAGCAATCGCGTGGTCTTCACCCCCTGGCTCAACGGCGAACGCGCGCCGGTCGACGATCACACGGTGCGCGCTGGCTGGCACAACCTTTCGCTGCGCACCACCCGCGGCGATCTGGTGCGCAGCGTCTACGAGGGTGTGGCGCTCAACACGCGCTGGCTGCAGGTCTACGTCGAGAAGTTCATCCGCCGCCCGCTGGCCGAGGTGCGCATGGTGGGGGGCGGGGCCCGGTCCGACCTGTGGTGCCAGCTTCACGCCGACATCTTGCAGCGCCCGGTTTTGCAGGTCGCCGACCCGGTACACGTCAGCACGCGCGGCGCAGCCTTTCTGGCCGCGATCGGGCTGGGCTATCTGCGTCTGGAGGAGCTGGCCGCGCATACCCCTGTCGCCCGCCGCTATGAGCCGCGCGCCGCGTTGGCTGCCCGCTACGATGCGCTTTTCGCTGAGTTCGTCGCCATCTACCGCAAGACGCACTCCATCTATCGCCGCCTCAACCGCGGCCACGAAAGCGAGTCCTGAACGATGCCCCTGCTGCTCGATCTGCTCAACAAGATGCCGCCGGCCGCGGCCCGCATTTTCGAAGGCGCGCTCCAGCGTTCCCCCGCGCTGCGCCGCCAGCTTGACCGCCAGTACGATGCGCTGGTGGCCGATCTCGATGCCTCACTGCATCCCTATCGCGGCCGGCTGCCGGGCTACACCCGCCTGCCCGCGCAGGGACGCACCCGCGCCGACATTCTGAAGGAGATGACGGCGCTGCAAGAGGAAGAACAGGTGCGCTGGCGCGATGGCTTCGTCTCCGGCGCGGTCTATCACGGCGACCGCGCGCACATCGACTTTCTCAACGCCGTCTATGCGCTCAACTCGCAGAGCAACCCGCTGCACTTCGACCTTTGGCCCAGCACCGTGAAGTACGAGGCGGAAATCGTCGCCATGACGGCCCATCTGTTGGGCGCCGGCGCGACGCCTGACCCCATTGTGGGCACGGTGACCTCCGGCGGCACGGAGAGCATCCTGCTGGCCATGCGCAGCTACCGCGATCTTGGGCGCAGCCAGCGCGGCATCGCCCGGGCGCGCATCGTGGCGCCGATCACCGCGCACGCTGCCTTCGACAAGGCGGCTCAATCCTTCGGGATGGAACTGGTGCGCGTGCCGGTGGATGGCGGCTATCGCGCCGACGTGGCGGCCATGGCCGCGGCCATCGACCGCAACACGGTGGCCATCGTCGGCTCGACCCCCTCCTTCCCCCACGGCATCGTCGATCCGATCCCGGCGCTGGCGGAGCTGGCGCAGGCCACAGGGGTCGGGCTGCATGTGGATGCCTGCCTGGGCGGCTTTGTGCTGCCCTTTGCCCGGGAGCTGGGCTACAACATCCCCGATTTCGACTTTCGCCTGCCGGGCGTCAGCTCCATGTCCGCCGACACGCACAAGTATGGCTATGCTGCCAAGGGCACCTCGGTGGTGCTCTATCGGGGGGAGACGCTACGACGCTATCAGTACTACGCGGTGGCAGATTGGCCGGGTGGCCTTTACTTTTCGCCCACGCTGGCCGGCAGCCGCGCCGGCGCGCTGAGCGCCACCTGCTGGGCGGCCATGGTCAGCATGGGCGAGAGCGGCTACCGGGGGGCGGCCGCCAAGATCCTGGCCACGGCGCGCTTCATCCGCGGCTCCATCGAACGCATGCCCGATCTGGTGGTGCTGGGCGACCCGCTCTTTGTGATTGCCTTGGCCTCCCCCACGCTGGACATCTATCGGGTGCTGGACGCCATGACCGCGCGCGGCTGGAGTCTCAACGGCCTGCATCGGCCCGCGGCCATCCACCTGTGCGTCACTTTGCGCCACACCGAGCCAGGGGTGGCGCAGCGTTTTCTGGAGGACCTGGCCGCGGCCGTGGCGGAGGTCAGGCTGCAGCCGGCCAGCAAGGGGGGCATGGCGCCGGTCTACGGCATCGCCGCCACCCTGCCGATGCACGGGCTGGTGGAGGAGCTGCTCAAGCGCATCGTCGACGCGCTGTATCGGGTGGAATGATCGATCAGGCGCAGTGCTTTACGGTCTGATGCACAAAGACTTGGGAAGTGGCGGCTGGGTGTGCTCGGCCACGGCCGAAGTCTGGGACGTTTTTGGGCGTTACGTTTTCGCGCGTCGCGCGGCCTCCAGCGCGCATTCCCACGCGCCTTCGTCGCACAGGCCATCCAGCCGCGCCAGCTCATAGGCCGCCAGGCCCGCGGCCTCCGCGGCCGTGGCGGGGCTATCGGCCGCCAGCGCGGCCCGCAGCCGCTGCGCGACTGGCGCCAGCTCATCCAGCCCGCCTGGCGTCAGCTCAGCATCCATGGCGCATTCTTGACAGGAGGTGGACGCCGCGGGCCTGGGCGCTGGTCTGGAACTGGCGCAGGGTGGCCCCGCTGGCGCGCCGAAGCGCCGGCGGCGCGCCAGGCAGCATGAAGTCGTCGCACTCCAGGGCCGGCAGGGTGGGATGGACAGGGAATTTGTTCATGGCTGGAATTGTACCACAGGTGGCATCGGCCCGGCGACTTGACTTTGCGCCGTGCGGCATTCCATGCTAGAATCAGCGCCGCACAATCGTCGTACACCCATCCGCACCCCATCTCCTCAGCCCGGACTTACGCCATGAAAACACCCACTGCTGGAAGCCTGGGGCCGCTGGCCGATCAGGCGCACGTCATCATCATCGGCGGCGGGCCTGGCGGCGCGGCCTGCGCCATGGCCTTGCAGCGCCAGGCCGCCCAGTTGGGCCGCCGCCTTCAGATCACCGTCCTGGAGGGCAAGGACTTTCACCGCGAGCGGCATTACAACCAGTGCGCCGGCGTGCTCTCTCCCCCTCTGCCCCGGTTGATGGAGGAGGAGCTGGAGGTGGCATTTCCCCACCACCTGAGCCGCGGCGCGATCGATGGCTATGTGCTGCACAGCCGGCGCCAGGCGCTGGATCTGCCCGAAACGGGCGAGCCCTCCATCGCGCTGCGCCGGGTGCAGTTCGACGACTACATGCTGGAGCAGGCGCGCCAGCGCGGCATCAAGATCTGGCCGGCGCGGGCGGTGGATCTGGAGCTCCACGCCGACAAGGTGGTGGTCTACAGCGAGAACGCGCCGCTGGAGGGGGATGTGGCGGTCGGCGCCTTTGGCCTGGACGAGGGCACGGGCGCGATTTTCTCCCGCGCGGCCGGCTACCGGCTGCCCAGCTACCTTAGTTCGGTGGTCACCAAGTATCACCCCGGCCAGGAGGCCATGGATCGCTTCGGCCATCGCATCCACACCTTCCTGCCCCCTGTCCGCCACGTCGAGTTCGGCGCGGTCACCCCCAAGGGCAACCATCTGACCATCAACATCGCCGGCAGCTCGGTGGACGCGCCGGCCATGCAGACCTTTCTCGACCTGCCGGAGGTGCGGGCCTGCCTGCCTGGCCTGCATGACCTGGAGCAGCACCAGTCCAACGACCTGCGCATCTTCAAGGGGCGCTTCCCCGCCTCCCTGGCCCACCGTTTCTACGGCGATCGCTACGTGTTGATCGGCGATGCGGGCGGGCTGTTGCGCGCCTTCAAGGGCAAGGGGGTCACCTCGGCCGTGTTGACCGGCATCCGCGCCGCGCGCACCATGTTGCAGGCCGGCATCTCCCAGCGCGCCTTTGCCGAGCACTTCCGGCCGGCCAACCAGGACATCATCGCCGACATGCCCTATGGCCACGCCATGCGCCGGCTGACCATGCTGCTCAGCCGCACCGGCCAGTTGGACGCGGTGCTGGACGCGGCGCGCCAACAGCCCGCGCTGCGCACCGCGCTCTTCGACGCGGTGTCGGCCCACTCCTCCTACCGCGAGGTCGTCGCCCACTCCATGCGCCCCGCCATCATGGCGGCCGTGGTCCAGGCCGGCGCGCACAATCTGCTGCGCATGCCATCCTGACCGGGGAAGGGAACCCTCTGCCCGCGCGCCTGACACTTGCCGATCGCGCTGCGCTGTGTTAGAATGGCGTTCGTATCTGATTTGTACGGTAACTGCTCAGCCGTAGGCGCCGGGCACTTGAGTCTACGCTTGCAATGCGACACGTGAAGCCAATTCACGCTACGAAGTCAAGCGCAA